>DATHYB010000134.1:0-6816 GCA_035459365.1 Candidatus Limnocylindrales bacterium | reverse complement strand
TGTCTTCGAGGGTTACCTGCGATTTGACCAGATAGCGGTCGGCACCCAGCGAAGCAGCCCGGGTGCTATCTTCGGTTTGGCCGAGGGCGGTTAGCATGATGACTTTGACATCGCGCAGGTTTTGCGTGTTGCGCAGGATGTCCAGCATTTCGAAGCCACTAATTTTGGGCATCATGACATCAGAGATAACTAAGTCGGGGCGCTCCTTGGCTGCCAGAGCGAGGGCTGCTTCACCATCTTGGGCAGAGACAATTTCAAACCCTTCGGCCGCCAGCCGTGCTTCGTAAATCTCTCGGAGGTTATTATCGTCCTCGACAAGCATTATTTTTGTCATGTTCTGCCCCTGTTAGTTATGAAATGCTTATGTTGAGCTCATTGTACCATGACCGAAGAAAACGCGCAGTAAAGCGAACGCGCCTATGAGTTGGCTAGTGAGGTAATAGTAGGCAGTTGACTGGTGCTGGCCTCGGCCGCTTGGAGTTGCGTAGCTTGAGCTGTTGACAAGCGGGGTAAGTTAATAAAAAAGGTCGTTCCTTTGCCCAGTTCACTTTCCGCCCAGATCCGGCCGCGGTACAATTCAACGATCTTGCGGCAGATAAACAGCCCCAGTCCGGTGCCGCCGATCGTACGGGTGGCCGAGTTGTCGACCCGGTAAAACTTTTGGAAGAGATGCGGTAGGTCATCGGCGCCGATCCCTGGCCCGGTGTCTTTGATATAAAATTGCACCACTTGCTGGTTGCCGGTCAGTCCAATAGAAACACGGCCGGACTCGGTGTATTTGACTGCATTATCAAAAATGTTGGTGACGACTTCACGCAGGCGGTCAGCGTCAGCCTGGACGTAATACAGCGGCTTGACCACTTTGCCGATGTCGATGCTGGCGTCAGTTACATCACCGCTCGCGCCAATCGTAAAGTCAGTGAAAAGCCCCTTCTTTTCGGCGGAAAATTTCAGGTCGTCAGATAGTTGCTGCAAGTACGCGCCCATTTCTATCGCTACCGGATGACTGCTCAAGCGGCCGTCTTCGGCTTTGGCACTGGTCAATAGGTCCTGGAAGAGCTTGCCGAGGTGCTGGGTGCTCAGATGAGCTTTCTCCAGGTAATCCCGGGCCCGACTGTCGACCGTAGCCACTTTGTCATTGAGGGCCAGTGCCAGGTAGCCCTCGATAGCCGCTACCGGAGTACGCATCTCGTGGCTGGCCGTGCTAATGAATTCCGCGCGGCGGGCTTCTTCGGCGCGCTCTTCACTAACGTCGCGGAACACCGCCACGACGGCGAAGACCTTTTTCTTGCCGTCGGCGAGCGGCGAGACGTTAAGGCTGATCGGAATAGATTTGTTTGACTGCGTAATCAGTGAAGCCGTATTGTCGCGCACCGTCACGCCTTCGCGTAGAGCCCGTCGGATGGGACAGTTCTCCTCGGTGTACGGTTGATTCTTGCCGTCTACAAGTTTTATCACGGTCGACTGGTCAAGATTCATAGCATCAGACTCTTTCCATCCGGTGATCAAAACTGCGCCTGGGTTGAAAGACTGTATTTTACTGCTCGCATCCACCAGTACCACCCCGTCCTCGATAGCGTTGACGATGATGCCTGATTTGGCTCGTTCATCGCGCAGGGCGGCTTCAAGGCGGTTCACCGAAGCGGTCCTGCTGCCCCGATGCAGGACGTAGCGGTACACAAACATGCTCCCCGCAAGGGTGAGGAGCATTGCGATGATCGTCAAGACATTGTCATCGTTATTCACGGGCAAGCCTACCGCTTCCGAATGTTGTTTGTACCCACATAATTGCTTGTGTTTATTATGCCTTGTTTAGGCGCCGGGAGCAATCCCCTGCCCGCTGGGCATCTGGACGAAGGGTACCAGATATGGTAGTATTTGACGGACATTTATGTGGCCTCATATCCTTCGGATATTGAGCCCGGTGCTCGGAATATGTCTCCAAGTACACTTGTCGCCGCATTCCTGCGCATGGCCCATATCTTTCAGATATGAACCCAGATGCTCGGATCAAGATATCATGCAAGCACGATATCTTTTCCTCCGCTCTGGCCTCATACAAAAGTATGAGTTCGCATTCGTCAGATACTTGGTCAAACAAGTATGACCCGTACCTTCCTCATTTGGCCTCATATATACATATGAGCCACATTTACTCAGACCATGGGATATCATCTAAACACGATATCCCGCGCTCCTCGTAAATGGCCTCATCGTCTAACGGTTAGGACATCAGGTTCTCATCCTGGCAATCGGGGTTCGATTCCCCGTGAGGTCACCAAAAGAGACTCATTCGACATGGATGGGTCTTTTTTCATGCTCGCTAAGGTGTAAAGTGTACTCAATTTAGGCGTTCCAAATACATTTTTAGAAAGGTCATAATTTAGACCCTCTGGAAATACTAAGCGTTGGTATATAATCTGGTGTTCTACAGAGACGCTACTCCATATTCTGGGCGCGTTCGACATAAATTGCAGAGCATAGTCAATTGAGTTTGTTTTCAATTCTGAAAGTGACCCTATGCTAGCAAGTTCTTTCTGCTTTTCATCAGATTCAGCACTTATCTTAGCAACGAGGTCTTTTTTCTCATCTACAGTTATCTCGCCAGAGACAAGCATTTCCACCACTTTATTCTTCTTTGCCGTAAGCTCTTCTAAGGTCTTATGAAGTCTCTTCTCCTTAGTACTAAGGGTCTGTGCCTCTTCACGCCACACACGTACGATCATCTCTTTTAAGAACTTCTCCATGTCTGGATCAGGACTTAATGAGGCTAAGAGGTGCAGGAACTGCTCATGCATTTCTTCTGCTTTGACAGAGGGAACACGACAACGTGAGCAGTGGTAGCGTGGTGAATATTTACCAGAGCCACTACGTGGGCTACTGCCGGTCATAGGCTTTTTACAATCTGTACATAGCAAGAAGCGCCTCAATGGAAATTCAGGGTTGTTCTGCTTATATTTAGCTGCGGTATTCTTATTACCTCTCAGTAGTTCTTGATTACGGTAGTAAACCGCAGGTGTAATAATCCCTTCGAACCTGGAAGGAATAAGTTGCCCATCTGTGTGCTCGCTTTGTTCAAGACCTGCATAAATGCTTTTGCGTAGCATCTTGCTTATTATTTGAATTGTCATTGGCTTATCATGTGCAGTTTTCAGCCCAATGTCCTCACATAATTTGAGTAAGCCAGCTACAGTATAGGTTCCTGTTGCGTATGCTTCAAGTACGATAGCTATCTTATCCGCAACGCCCTCTACAAAAGCAAGTGTAGATTTGTTGAGTATATCTCTCACATTCCTCAGTCCGTAAGGTGCTTTGCTCATTCGGTAGCCATCTTTTGCATGATGCTTCATGTTGTCTTTGACACGTACCGACTTGACCTTATTGTCATGCTGGGCGAGAACAGCTTCAAGGTTTTGGATTAGCTCTTCATTAACACTCTCTTCAATGCCTGAGTTGATGTTTTTGTACTGCACACCTAACTTTGACAGCAGAGTACGTAGCGCGAAAAAGTCAGTAGCGTTACGCGAGAGACGATCTGTTTGATAAGTTACTAGGTAGCTTATGCGGCCCTTGTTATCCTCAAGAAAGGTTAACATCTCATTCATGGCAGGGCGGTCTAAAGTTTTAGCGGAGACACCGTCATCATGGAAAATTTTTTCAACCAATATATTATTACGTGATGCCCATTCTTGGCACATCATTTGCTGTGTATCAATACTTGCTCCGTCGAGTTGTTTGTTAGTTGAGACACGGAGATAAATAACTGCTTTTTTCATAATGTGGTTACCTTGCTACTTGGCATCCTAGCATTATTTTCGTTATTTTTCGAACCAATAAATTTGCGAACTGAAATTCTCACCAATGTTTCAACATCTTGGATGAGTGCTTGTAGTTCTTCATTGGTTAAGTCTTTTGATTTTTGTCCTAAGAGCTTACGAGCTTCTTTAACAGTTATAACCATTCGGTTATTCGTTTGTAGAGAGGATGGCATAAAAAATCCTATCGCTTACCTCGTTGAACGACGTGGTTTCTGATATAGATTTTTTATGCTGTTCGGGTCCTAAAAATAAACGAAATACGGTGATACATTCACGTATCCAGGACCCATAGTTCTGTTACTAATTATACGCTTATGGCTAAGATATGTCAAGTATATCGCCTTGCATAAATGTCGTTCGTACCGTGTGATCTCAGAAAAAAGTATGGGAGCTATTGCTTGTAATATACCAACAGCAAAAGATGAACGAGTATACCCTCTGGAACGCAGGAGGAGCGTCTAGGACGGGTTCAAGCACGGAAGTTGAATAAAGCCTCGTTTGAGATAATTAGTAGAGGGACAGCGCAAATAAAAAAGGAGTTTAAATGGCAGTTCAAAAGTCCGTCGGAAGACCAACAAAAGTCAATTACAAAATCATTTTCAAGCTGGCCGATGCTATTCAACACAATTCAAACATCACTAACGCTTGCCGTTATGCTGGGATCAGTCGTGACACGTACTATCGCCACTTACGGAACGAAGTATTTGCCGAGAAAATGGTTACCGCTAAGGACAATCAGAACAAAGTGGTCTTTAGTTTTCTTACAATTACATAAAAACTAGCATTCTTTTGCTAAGCATTTAACAAATTGGATGTCAGATAATGGCCTGCGTTCAGAGATCGCTAATTGTCAATACTGCTGGTAAAATAACAGATGATGCGGTGACCGAGAATAGGTGGTAGCTTGCAAAGCTACATACGGCAGGTTAATGTCTGCCTCGCATCTCCAAAATCATGACCGTACAAGACTACATACAGACCAAATTTGAAGAACTGAAGCCGCCAGTTGGATTAGAAAAGCCCAAAAACACTGACGACTTAGTGGAAGCGATCTATAAGATTTTGATGTCTAAGAAGTTCCGTAAATATTCTGCCAATGAGGACTTACAAAAGAGTGTTAAAAACGCTATTCGACTTAATGTCGAAAAGAACGACCCAATTAACATAACTTTTCTACATGGTGCGTATAAATTGTGGCGACTAGATGAAGCTCCTGAAACTGATTGGGCGGAGCTATTTGCGCTACTGTATTACTCGAACTGGGTTAAGCCAGTGTGCGAACTATACGAACCAGGAGTATGGTTCGATTTCTTCGTAGATGACTACATTATCAACAGGCTGGACAACATCCCAATGTCTGATGTGCAAGCCTATATTGTAAGTTATCAAGGCCTGGTTGATTTCCTAAAAAAATATCAACCAAGCAATTTAAAGATGACTATTACGACAGTAGGAGGGCAGTTCCCGTCGGAAGAAGCCTTTGATAAGTCGTTGCATTCCAATTTAGAAAAGTTAACCGCGGAAACGCCAGGGGGCTTACCCGAACTAAATGACGCTCAACGAGCTATGGTAGAACTAAATACTAAAGCTACCGATGATCAGCTTAAAGACCCTAAGTGGCGTGAGAAAGTTTATCATCTGCACAACGCTTATATGGCTACGAAAGCAGAGCCAGGCTACCATAAGGGACGACCAGAAAAAATTATGGCGTTTACGCAGCCATTACCGACTGGCACTACGATTTCAGTAGGCACGACCAGAAGTTCCGTTATGAAGTTCTGGGTTGGCGTAGGTGTACTTCAATCAAAAGGTGATAATTATAGCCAAATTATTCTTTCCCCTAGTCAGTTAGAGAAATCCAAGTATAGTTTTGAAAATGTAACTGTTGACGGATTGAATGGAAAGAATTTTAAGCATATAAGGGTTTTGAAATGAAAAACGCAATTCTAGTTCCAGGACGACCCGATAAAGACGAGTATTATGATCCAAAGTATCCGACTAATAGTAATAACCACTGGTTCCCTTGGCTATCTAAGCAGTTGCAGATAAATGATGTATTTGCGATAGCAATTGAACCGCCGAAACCATACTCTCCACGGTATGAAGTTTGGCAGCAGGAGTTTGAGAAGTTTGATATTACACCCGAAACAGTACTCGTTGGACATAGCTGTGGTGGTGGCTTCGTGGTTCGCTGGTTAAGTGAGAATAAGAATAAAAAAGTTGGCAAGGTAGTGCTGGTGGCTCCCTGGCTTAATCCCGAGGACAACCCGGATTCTGATACGGCAGATTTCTTTGAATTTGAGATTGATCCTGAATTCGTTAGTCGAACAGCTGGCGTAACCATATTTAATTCAGATAACGACCAAGAGACTATCCAAAAATCTGTCCAGATAATTCGTGACAGTGTAAAGAACATACAGTACAGAGAATTCCACGAATATGGTCATTTTTGCTACGAGAACTTGAACACTGTTGAGTTTCCAGAACTAGTAGAGGAGTGTTTACGATGATACCCGCTACTGTTGAAATACATATCCTGAGCTATGCCGTAAAAGCATATATTTATAAAGAAACGTTTGCTTACTGAATATGGGATTGGCGAAGCCTGAGGAGCAAGACAGTTCTTTGATTAAATTGAATATGGGCTTATTGCTATTAAATTTAAAAAAAGAAATTGATGAAGCAGCTTACTCAGTCATTGACCGTGTTACTTTTGGTCATCAAGTAGTAAAGGACCGACATACTTACTCAAGCGAGTTGATTAGGGTACTGGACGAATTGCAGCTCACCGCTGATCTGATAGCAGAAATAGAGGAACCGAAGCAGCTTACGCATAAGACTCATGAGCAAGAGGAACTCATAACTTATTATTCAGGTATTTTCCTCGGATTAGTTCATCAAATCAAAGATAAGCTAATAAGGCTCGTTGATTTCATGGCCGCCGAGGAAAGCCAGAAACGTGCTTATCAAGAGCCTAAAAAAGTCAGCCCTACAGACT
>DATHYB010000133.1:0-10425 GCA_035459365.1 Candidatus Limnocylindrales bacterium | reverse complement strand
AGATATTCGCTCAGCTTCCTGTGAAGAACTGAGGCGCGGTGCTTCGACCAGTTTCCAAGTGAAGACGCTACCAAGTCCTATCAGGACAGTGTCGGCTATGATGACCGAGCTTACTCCGTAGAAGTGAACCAGTGCAAACGCGGCCGGTACAGCCAGTCCTGTCGACAAGAAGCGCAGTCCGTCCAGCTGCCGGGCGTGACTGGTGTACTCCGCCTCACCTTTGCCGTCGGCTTTCAGCGAATCGACGAGCAGTGCCGTGTCGACGCCGCTCAGCAGGCTGGTAGCCACGGCGAGCAGCAGTTCACAGGCCACGAGTTGCCAGTAGTGCTCACTGACGGCGTACGCCAGGAGTCCGATCATTGCAATCGGGACGCTCAGCCGGATGCTAAAGGCCCGGCCAAAGCGGTCAGCGAAGTACCCGCTCGGTACTTCCAGCAGCACGACGGCCAGCGAGAAGATTGACTGCAGGAGGAAAATCTCCGACAGCCCAAGTCCCCGCTCGAGGAAGAACGGCGTCAGGTAGGCGGCGCTGAGCGGCAGATCGCGGACCAGTGCGAAGCACTTCAGCCAGCGCGGGTTCTGCTTGTAGCGGTCCATGGTTTGGATCCTTTCTGTTGTTAGGGTTGATGACTACTTGGGGTGAGCTGGATATCCCAGGCCCCGAAACGCCTCCGAGTGATAGTAGTGACACATAAAAACGCCTCCTTATTCGGAGGCGTACCGCGAGCTATGATAATTTTTTAGTTATACAAGTAGATACGGTACGCCCTGAAGTGACTCCACATTGGTGAGTCCGCCAAACACAGCAATAGAGCCGCAGTTGCGGTTCGGTGCTGTCCATAGCTGATTCGGGCTATAACGTTTCATAATGCTGGCTAGTATATCAAATTCTGAACATTTGTAAATAGTGAGATTCATTACATAATAATGTAGTTGGACTACTGACTGTTGATCGGCAGCACGAGCGTTTCGTCATTTGTCTTGACGACGTTTACGGCCTTGCTGACTGGAAAGGTCTCGAGTGCATCGTCTTCGAGGGGTCGTAGATAGCGCTCTATGTCCTGCTGCTCGCTTAGGTCCGGGTTGAGCCAATCCTCTTCGTCTTCGGGGTGCAGGATGACCGGCATACGGTTATGGATACTGGACATCTCGGCATTTGGCTCGGTTGTCAGGATCGAATAGGTGTTCACTTCTTGACCAGAGGGATCGTGCCATGTGCTCCATACACCGGCGAAGGAGAAGATTGGCAGAGATTTGGGGTGAATATAAAATGGTTGCTTGCCGCCCTGCTCTGCCTTCCATTCATTAAATCCCGACGCCGGGATCAAGCAGCGGCTGCTCGTGATCGCTTTCTTCCACATCGGTTTGTCAAAAACTGATTCCGAGCGGGCATTGATCAGTTTATAACCGATCTTAGGGTCTTTGGCCCACACCGGCAAAAAGCCCCAGCACATCAGCTCAAGGTGTTTGCCACTCGCAGTGTTGCTGACAACCGGCAAGGTTTGCGACGGTGCAGCATTATAGTTCGGCTTGATCTTATCGCCGATAGCCACGTTATAGCGCTGACCCAGTTCGTCAGTTTCGATGATGGTGTAGCGTCCGCACATGATTTTATAGTACACCTAAAGAATTGGCTTCAAGTAGAGCCCTGATAAACCTCTTGAAAAGTATCTATAATAACAGGATGAGAAATACGAGGTGCCGAACGAAAACTATTTAGGATGGCGCTGCGTGCCATCTGCAAGCAAGCAAGTTGGTACAAGAGACACCGGGTAGCCCTTGCCGTCAATAAGTGCACACCCCGGTGCTTCCATTTGGCCCTGGCTATCGATGACCCATGTACCGGAAGCAGTCTTGCGCACTAGTAAATCATGACCGGATCCTTCAAGGTCTTGAACTTTTTTGGTTGGAGGATTGCATACTTGGGCACCAAAGCGGGCATATGATCCACTTTGCTTGAATCGAGCATCTTCCTCGAACAAACCGGAGCTTATGGTGATATTGCTCTTTTCAGAATCTTTGCATTGTTCGTGAAGGTCAGTCAGTATGTCTATCTGATCCTGTGTCTTCGCTATAGCAGCTGGCAATACTATCTGGACGCTTCCGTCTTCCTGGATGACATTGACGAATGGAATGGCGTCAGCGGTGGTTGTCTCGGATTTTGGTTCTAATTCTAGATCCGCAGGAGTATCCCGAGCATGAGAAGTTGCGGGAGATGTGTTGGTGGCTGTCTGTGCTTGACGATTGACAAAGATATAGCTGATGCCCCCGATAGCAAGAAGGACTGCCAGTACAATACTGAGACTGACTATACTGAAACCATTTTGAGGAGTGCCTTTGATCATGGATGCCCTTCATCTGAATTATTAGATCAAGAGTATACCATGCTTGTGCTTATAACAAGAGAGAGTCTATCTGACGTAGTCGTGTGAATACATGCAGGCTCGTGGACAAAACTAAGAGGTTATGGTAAAATACATAAACAGTATGAATCATTTCGAAATATCTCCCGAAACCGAGCAAGCCATCAAGGATGCCACCTTTCCCTTTATTGGCTGGACTGCCGCGGACCTTTACCGCAAAGTTGTGGACGAAACATCAAAAATGCAGGAACCTGGTATAGATTTCGGAGAAACGGCGCTTGATATTGGATCTCGCGATGGACGCTACGTCCCTGTTATGCGTTCATTAGGTCTGCAATCAATTATGGCTATCGACCCATCGGCTGAGGAAATGCAGACAGGTATTGATCATGGAATTCTTGATGAAGACGAAGCTTTTGTCGGCACGCTTCAGGAGTATCATAAACAGGTCCAGCCGGAGCCGGTGGATACTGTTTTTGTGCTCAACGTGAACCCGCTGCTGCCGCGAGACCCTGAATTTATTGATGCAGTGATGGATTCTGTCAAACCAGGAGGCGTGGTGGTGGCGAGCTTTGTAGAACGCTCTACGCACATAGGCTGGACAGCGCAAACGCATTGGCGGCATCGTTTAGTCGTACCGCCAAAAGTTCGTAACCCTGATGACTTCAAGAAAACGATTAGTTGGAATAGCGAGAGTATGAGCGAAGGTGGGTCGCCGCACCATTTCTTGGACATATCGATTCGTACTGATAGTTAGGTCAGGTACAGTTGTAGTCCCTAGATGGTTTGTCTCTGCTCTTTATATAGGAAAAGCCTCACGTAGTAGTGCGATCAGTAAATGATCATACGCAAGGCTCGTCCCCTATCCTCTCTTCCTGAGCCGGGGCAGCATCATGCCAGTAGTTGCGGCGTACTGGTAAGCACAATGCAACGGTAGGGGCTGGACCTTGGAACTGAGACGACTGCTATTCAAGTTCAGCAGGGTTAACCATCCGGTCGGCCCGTTGCTGGCGGAATTTGCGAACGGCGAGTTTTGTGCGGAGTTTAGAACCAAGTACACTGCCAACTGCAGTTACATTCAAAGCGGTAGCGGCTACGATGTCTTGGGTTTCTGTGCCGTATTTAGCGGCCTGATAAGTTGCGATTGTAGCAACTGTCGTTATGGCTGCATCACCTAATCGTCGGCCAATTCGGTAGCGCTTACGGTCTTCGACGTTCGCAGGAGTGAATTTATCCGCTTGCTCTGCCTGAGCTACTGCTTCTTGTGCTTCACGTGGGAAACGCTCAGCGCGGCGGATGCGGTGGGCAGCACTGACGAGAGCAAAAGCACCTACGGCTACACCGAATGCTTTCATGTCTACTGGCGCTTGGGCCATCCACTCGATGGGATGAATGGGTGTACTGTCAGGATCATACAGCAATGTTGATCCTATATCTGACCCAGGCAAGCTCTCCTCGAGCGCTTGTTTGGCGGCTACTGCTGCTTCATGTTCGTCCTGTACGGTCTCGCCGAGTGTAGTGGCTATAAGCGAACCTTTAGCGGCCAACCCCAAATCAATTACGCCCCAGCTTGCTTGGTCTTCCCGATAGGCTTGCTCCTCCATAAGGGCTTCGCCGTAGTTCTGAATAGCAGCAGCATGCCTAGCATTAAGGTCTGGCGACATGCTGTAGGATGGTTGGATTTCGTGAGTCATAAAACCATTATACCACAAACGTTAGCATAATGCAATGACCTCGACTTAATTGGGTCATCACTTCGGCGCAATCACGATTACCATCTATACCGCACCCGGTGCGATTTGTTCGATATCCTGATGCATATGCATATTAAAATTCTACGCGGCCCCCACGACCTTTCCATCGTCGATGAAGTAGTCCAAGCAATCAAAGGCATGGACATTGTGTTTTTAGAAACGGTAGTATCTCCTGGGGTGTCTAGAGGCTGGGAAAATTATTTCTAGTCTCTAATCCATAATGACGCTTATGCTGAGAGCCAAGATGACCTGAAAATGTCCGCCACTGAAAATGCGTATATCCGGATAGTTTGACATTACCGTAAAAGCCGGATGTTTTTTGTACCCGTTGACGAGTTGTTCGAGGATGATCGGACGCTATTGGACGAAGGCTGGACAATGAGTACCTTGATCAATGAAGATCTTGCCCGTCGGTTAGCCCAGGGTGAGGGTTTTGATGAATATTATAAACAGTTCAATCTAGCTGCTAGTGCTACGATTGCTAATATACAGAAGCGCGACTGTGTGGTTGTAGATAAAATCAACTCTAAGCATTGCTAAAAATAATCACATCACATGTGATCGAATTGCTGTCGTACAGGGATATTACCATCATACGAGACCGCTCTTACAGAAAGCATTCGAGCATGCCGATATAATCGAGCATGGGTATAACCAAAGTACGTACGAGAAGATCAAATCAGAAGCCATAAACAGAATACTATTCAGTAAACTTCGAGCACCAAATGTTTCTCTCGAGAAGCATCTGATGGATCTGATGTTGGCCCATTTCCTGCTCATGGTAACCTCTGACGCTTCCAGCCAACCTCCGCCGTCTTCGTCAGTAACCTATGCATACACCGAATTACCCGTGAATGACGATTTAGTAGCGGCAAAAGCTCCCATTGATACTATGCCTCCTGATGAACTTCATCGGCGTGTGATTGAACTCGCAAAATTGAGTATTGAATAACCTCATATGTCTGGGACTTGGTAGATATATTTTGAAGCAAGAATTTGCTGCTTCCCAGCAATTTGCCAAAATGCATATGGTATGATTCAGATACATTAATTGGAGTATTACTATGACATCCTCTATAAAGACAGTTATGGCTGCGGCGGCACTTATTGTAGTCAGTAGTTCAGCGAGCGTATATGCAGTCACATCACTAGACTTCTCAACAAAGGCGAACATCTGGGCCAACGATAACTGTACGCAAAGAGAGTTGGATAAAGTCAAAGTAGAATTGAAAGACGTTGCCTGCTACAACTATCATCAGAACGCCAAGCAAAATGCCGAAATATTAGCTCTCCGAAATACTAAGAGTACCGCTTCTTATCCTCTCAAAACATGGGATGTTAACGCTCATATGTCTACTATGTCTCCTAGCGAGCTTCATTCTAATGTCATGGTACCCACCGATGGGACGCTAACTACAATAACCGCACTCAAGCCATACAATTACATAAATTCCACTATCACTGGAGGAAAAACTACCTTCACTGCTGTCGTAAATGGCGCGGATACAAATTTGTCTACATACATCGACGCTACTCACGAGAAGAATATCACCACCAACGGTTCCGTGCCTGTCAAGGCAGGCGATGCTGTTACTATTCGCCAGACTTCTGAGAATATGCAGATAGAATCCCCTAATTCATTATTCTTATACATACCGTATACGGTGGGCCTGCAGGTAGAGCAATAAACAATAATTCGTAGGCTCCTATGGATGGAGTCTCTGGCTCCGGCTGGACATCATGAGTTATACAGCTACTACGCTACCCTTCAGGTGGTCGAAATAGAAAGCGGCGAAGCCAATAATGAGTAATATGGAGGGAGTAAGATAGGCGGCAGTGGCAGCACATACGCCCTGATCCCCTTTAGCTGGTAGCCGACATTAGATACTATTGATATCTGCGTTGCGCTAGGTAAAACTTGAGCGTTGCCAGTGGCAGACTTCAGGTCCAATTTTTTATCCAGCTGCCTTTTCTGCAGTTGACGCTTGAGGAGTACTAAGGTGATGAACCAGCCGCCAAAGGACTAGGCGCCAATTTTGATATACAGCTTAACCATATTGTGCAAAGGCGGAGATTGCGTGATATTCATGTACTGATTTGCGCATTTCAAATACAGGTTAGGAATCATTCTCATGGTATACCAGCTCGATAGCGCAGAGCCTGCCCTGGCCAGAGGTGTGCAAGCAGCCAAGCTGCCCATTAGCGAGCAATGAGGGCGCGGCCATAATTTGCTTGGCAATATCCTTATTCGTTTTACCGATATCAATATATGCAAAGAAATACTCTACAACTTTTTCAATACTCACTGCGGAGCCAGTGGCCGTGAACTGAATTATGAATCTGAGATCCGTATCCTTATTTTCTCTTTTGCATTGGCAATGAGTCTAAGGATTATAGGAGCGGTTCATGTACAGTAATGCTTATGGATATCGACTTGCTGATTTTAACAGCAATCTTCGCACTGATATATGGCTACTATTTGTACTTTTTTACTTGGTATGATGTTCGCAGTGATTTTATAAGAATTTACCGGGGTTACTCAGGTAGGAGGTTTAGTGCTTTCTACAATATGGTAGAAGATGGCTATAGCGCGTATGCATACTTTTTTGATCCAATACTCTCGAATGTGCAGTTTTTACAGGCCTTTGACAGGTATGATGTCGAAACAGCCTACGCGGAATATCGACATCGAATCTCGCAGGGCATCAGAAACTGCATCCGCTTGTTTATAAAGCATAGCCTGATTCTGTTGATTGTGGGTTACTTTATTTTTCCGGAGCCGCTCTTGGGGTATGTGATTGTCTTGGGGTATTACATAGTCCGCCTATCTTACCAGTTTATTAACCAGCGCAGATTATCCGCTGCACTAATCATGTCCTCTCATGAACTGATACATGCAACTTGTTCATATGCTTATGGTAGCGAGGAGGCTATTAAGCTATTGCGGCCTCGGCAAGGAGGCGATATAGAAAAGATGAGGTTAGACAGAGACAAAACTCTTAATGATTATATTGTCGATTGGAACGAGAGATTGTGGGGTGAAAAAAGATGGGTCAATACATTAATAGTCTGGATCGTTGGACTTGTGCCCTTGTCGATAATGGCAACCTACACCACAAATAATATACTTGTAGAAATAGAAGGCGTTTTTATCTTGTTCTATATATTATTTCCTTTTAGTTTCGTTATCTATAAATTCCAAACCATGGATTTAAAGGAAACAGATGCGGAGCAAGCGCCTACCAGTGCTCCATCTGGCGATTGCAGCTGAAACAAATTGTGCTTAAACCCAAGGCTTGCTGCTGCTCCTTTTTTCGTATCCTGCGAAGATCAACTCGGAAAGTTGTGAATTATATCTTAGGCTGGCCAGTTGGCGCGTGCTAGCATATGCTCATGAACGACCAGCAGCTCGATGACCTGAAGCAATTTATAGTGGCCACAGTGTCGCAAACCGAGGCGCGGCTAGATGGGCGGATAGACGGCCTGCGAATAGAACTAACCGGAGAACTCACCGGCCTGCGTAGTGAGGTTGGCGGCTTAGGCGGTGAGGTTAACAGCGTACGCGGTGCAGTCAATGGTCTCCGTGACGAAGTTAATGGCCTCCGCGGCGAGCTCATCGCGCTGCGGAGTGAAATGCATGAGGGCTTCGCCGGTGTCGGCGATGCTTTGGATACTATGAGCAGTGACTTTGACACCCGGCTGACCCGCCTTGAGAAGGCCGCGGCTTAATTCAACATATTTTGCCTCCTCCGCCCTGCTTCTAGTCGATTGCCGTAAAAACGGTGCGGACAGATCAGCTTCTAAGATAAACCTGTTTGCTGGCCGCCCGATCTGTTTGGAAAAGTCGTCTTCTTGGCCAAGGATACACTAACGCATCGAAAGCATCCGCGACCTTCGATCCAGAGAGAACTCGCAGAGTCTGTATAATCATGTAGATGACAGAAACGCTTAAAGAGTACGACAGCCCGGTCGGATGGTGACCGCTGTTCATTCGTGAAATCCGTGAGCAAGCAGAAGCGGTCGGACTGCTGCAGGTAACGCACGATCTGCTGGAGCGTGCAAACGTCAGCGTGGTGCCGGGTGGCAAGTTGGATCGTATTGAGGATCACCAGGGTGGACTGCTGTTCGTCGGTAACCATGACAGGCAATTTGAATTTGTGGCACTGATGAGTTATCTGGCCCGCATAGGACGGACGACGATGAAGAATATCATCAAGTTCTATGTTGAGGGCCAGGTAGACTGGGCATTGGGCCAGGTCGGCCGGGATATTACGCTGCCTGTCTACCCGCGCCTGCTGGCTACCGATCGGCGTAATAAGTTGAACGCCGAGCTGGGTTCGCGTCTTCTGTTCCGGCGACAGCTCATTACTACCGCCGAGTCTGAACAACGCACGTCTGCGACGCTGACCCGGGCTGCCGACGAACTTGCTGCTAGCGGTGTCGTCAATATCTTCCCGAGCGGCAGTATTGTCAATAATATGCACCATCCGTGGCGTTCTGGTGTAGGGCGAATTGTGTGTGAGCTGCCTGAATCCGAGCAAGAAAACGTGCTCGTCGTGCCGTACCATGCCGATGATATCAACCGGGCTCGGCTTGTCGCAGCCGTCGCTCTACGGGGTCAGGGCCCACTCGCCCGTCAGCAGAGCATTGGTCTGCAATTCGGCGAGCCTGTACCTATGAGCACTATTTTTGCCGGTTTGCCTGAGGGGCTACATAGTGACCCAACGGCGGTAACGGAGGTGATCCGTGAGCGGTATATAGGGAGTTTGGGGTAGGCCCGTGTTATCGCTAATACACTAGTTTAAAGCGAGGGCGGCTTGGTAGCCGCCCCGTGACTCAGATATTTACTCCCGGCAGCCCACGTGCCAAAAGCTCGCTCTTCACCCGTGCCCTTGACGAAGTAGCTGGTTCGTCAAGAGTTTCGCCTTCCGACAATAGCTCTTTTGGTATTGCTACCCTCTCAGGCCCGATCAAGTTCAAATCGGCCGTACGAGGCGACAGACCCATTCGTCCGATTGCCTCTACCGTGTAGCGACGGTCGAGCATGGCTTGCCCTGTCGCGTCGACGTACTGCCCTTCTAGATCCGGATTCTTCAGCTCAGCTGCAATAACTTCATTCATATTTATTTGTTCAGATGTCATGGTAGTTCCTTGTAAAGTGATTTCTTGAAATTTGAAAAACAAAAAAGCCGGGATAGCCCGGCTAGAATTTCAATACAAAGAAAATCAACCGAGCTATGCCGGCGATATATGCTGCTGAGACTGGTTAAACATGTCAAGCATGACTATAATAATAGCTCGAAATACCAAGACTGTCAAATAAGCTTCATTACTATAGTTCCTCCATCTTTGCTTCAGCTGCTGACAATATCGAAAATTACTAGGTGAGACTAGAAAGGGTAGAGGATGAAAACTTTTAATTAGCAGATATATACAAAACGATACGCATCTTTTAAAAACCGAACAGTAATCATATCAATTTTTCACAAATTGCCCTACTGTATTACTGAATGAATTCGTTGGTCCTATAAACTTGACGCCAAGCTCTTCAAAATGACGTCTTCCTGATTTAATTTTTCCAACTTCACTGCTCCTCAGAGTAGGGTCGTTGATATCGTTAGAACCTTTAGTTTCACTTACGAAATAAATGCGTTGGTCTTCGTAAAATGCTACCGCCCAATCGGGGTTATATGCACCCAGCGGCGTATCTATTTTGAACCAATTTGGTAGTTTTATGTAAAATTTAACGTTCTCTGATTGTTCGAGGGCTTTCATGTACTCAAATTCTATTGCCGAATCCACAGTTATATGATCATAGATTGTTTTTTCCTGCTGTCCTACCTCAATTGCTCCGGTACCCGATGCCACATCGTATAGGTAATTTTCTAGTTCTGTATTCTCGAATAATTTCGTGTTATATGTTTGGCCGGTCTTTTCGTACTTTATGCCATCAACTGACAAGCGGTTTTTCACCCTGTTTATAGTCCAGCTTACTTCGTCTATGACCTGTTGCGGATTCACGGATACACAGTCGAACATATTACTCGCATCAAGAATATCGAAGATGGCTTTGCGCGTAAGATAAGTTCTATTTTGTATAGAACTTAGTAAATCGGGAATTCGAATAGTTTCGGTATGAACTGCCCGGCTTACGCCCATCGTTTCCTTTGTCTTGAATTCACCATTTCTCATGTTCTCTATTACAATTCGAGTATCGATTAACTGAGGTCGACTGATGGATACTTCAGAGAGTTCTCGTACGACTTCATCTTGTAGTTTTTGTACGTCTATATTTACTCGATAGGTAG
>DATHYB010000132.1:0-2578 GCA_035459365.1 Candidatus Limnocylindrales bacterium | reverse complement strand
CTTTCATTTGGTCGACCAGCTCAACGATGTCAGGTGTCACGAATGCAACTTTTTGAGACCGCTGCCGGAGGTGTTCGTTCGGCAGGGTAATAATGTCATCTTTTGTCATTAGCGACCATTATAACAGATGTGATGGGCGATTAGCAGAGACCACGAATAGCCTACTATTGACATAAGCACTAAGGTATGATATTCTCCATATTAGGTTACTACACAAAAATATGCGCGAATCATTCCCGAGTCCTCCCAATCCCAACCAACGGCTGTCTCCTATGAGTCTGATCCGCGAACAGTATCAGCAACACCCCAGGCTCGGTAAGCTCGCCGTCGCTGCCGGTATCTATGCGATAGCCCACAGCGGAGGAGGGATAGACCGAGCGATCGACCCCTTCCAAGACACAACTGCAGTAGTAGAAGAGGCATGGGGTACGGGAGATACACCTCTTGAAGAACGTACCTTCGATAACATTCCTTTCAGTGAGTACTCTCCTGAAGCTCAGGATAACTTCCGGGCAGAGGATGAAGCTGTCCAAGATGTAGCCAATAGGTTGTCGCGAACCATCAACGATCTTGACGCACACCGTACGGAAGCTATTCAAGAGCGTGCTGAAGCCTTTCGAAAAGCCCAAGGAAGTAACATCATGTCTGATGCGGCTAAAGAAGTACACGAAACAGCTGTAAGGGAAGCTGAGAATACAGATGGAGTCGTGAATGCCCTGGATGAATTTATGAGTTTCTTCGGCAAAGACGCTGGCTTGCTTCAAGAAGACAGAGGTCATATGAAAGCATTCGATCGGTCTGTAGATGTTGATGCCACCAAAGAAACGGCCCGTGAGATTATGGGTGCTATTTCGTATCTGCCGAAACAGATGGTGCAAGAAGCACCTTTTGAATCGATCAAACTAGCAGGTTCAAGCGGGATGGCAATGGGGCAATCCCATGAAGGCTTAACCCAAGAGCTGGCTATACCAGTGCCTTCGAAAACCATCAGGCTGACAAAGCCGGTACTGAATGCTTTACCGGATGCTCTTCAGGATCCTCTAAAGACTAAAGGCCACGTATTGCACGAAATCGGTCATTCACAAAATACCTCAGAAGTACATGATGAGGTTGTGATGGACTTAGACGAGGTAATCAAAGGAGCCGCCAAAGATGTGATTGGCCGGCCTGAGTACGTCTCTCAGTATGCGACGGCTAATATGGACGAGGAAGCTGCTGAAAACTTTTCAGTCGCCCATGATATCGAACAAGGGATTGAGCATCCTGATGAAGTACGCCGTTTCGGGTCAGAGGCCAATAAGAAAGTCCTTACTGAACTTGCCGCCTCTGAAGAGCAGTATCCCGGTATAACCGACCACCTGGTCAGCCTCAACAAAAAATTGATGGACAAATAGAGCATTAGAGCAAGTTAGCTGGATCGATATCGAACGTCCAGCCGGATTTCGGTACGGTTTTTATGACATCCAGTAAAGCGCTGCGGCGCTTGGCTTTGACGATCAGCTGCCACTCGTATTTGTCGCCAACCTTGGTATGGAAGGCGGGCATGGGGCCTTCGACGACGATCGGGAGTTTACGTTCGTCGAGGATACCCATAAATTGCTCGCAGGCTTTCTCGGCGCTCCCTTGGCTAGCGCGGCGGCAGACGAGTTTGAGGGCATAGCAGAACGGTGGGAAGAAGAACAGTTCACGCTCCTGCCGTTCTGTTTGATAAAAAGTGTCCCAGTCGCTTTTGAGGGCTGCTTGTATGACGGCCCGCTCCGGATCGTAGGATTGAACGATGATGCGCTCCTGGGTTGAGTGACCGCGGCCAACCCGGCCGATAACCTGCGTTAGCAGCTGGTAGGTGCGCTCCTCTGAAGAGTAATCCGGAAAGGTGAGCGACGTGTCGGCGATGATGACACCGAGTGTCGTCAGCTTCGGCAGGTCGAGACCTTTGGCCAGCAGCTGGGTGCCAATGAGGATATCAACCTCGCCCTTGCGGATGGCATCGTAGTGCTGCTCGAAGCGCTCGGCCTTTTTGTTATCGGTGTCGAAGCGCATGGCCCGCACGCCCGGAAAGAGGCGGGCAACTTCTTCTTCGATAGCCTTGGTGCCGACCACCTTAAAGACGATGTCAGTGTTTTTGCAGTCGGGGCAGGAGGTCGGCGGCTTTTGCTCGAGTCCGCAGGTGTGGCATTGCAGCTTGTAGCTGTCATGGTGGTAGGTCAGCGGCAGGTCGCAGTGCGGACAGACGGCTTGCCAACCGCAGTTATTACAGAGGATCACCCGAGCAGTGCCACGGCGGTTGAGGTAGAGCAGGCTTTGCTCGCCACGGGACAGGCTGGTTTTGACGGAACTAATCAAGGCGTCGGACAGGTATTGTGATTTGGCGAAGTTATCGCGGTTTTTGAGGTCGACGACGGTCGTTTCGACGCTGCTATCTGATCCGGCTTGAGCCTTATGCGTCATGCGGATAATAGGTTTTTGCTTCTCGGAAGCAATATAGTAGTCGACGACTGACGGTGTCGCCGAGCCGAGTACGAGAACAGCCTGATGCATATGCGCCAACTGGGAGGCGACCCTGACGGCGTGGTAGTGG
>DATHYB010000131.1:0-2449 GCA_035459365.1 Candidatus Limnocylindrales bacterium | reverse complement strand
GAGAATGCCATAGCCGAAGGGTTGACGGGCATTGCCTTGCCGGCGGGGTCCCGAAGCACAAAATCAGGATATTTCGTTAGCCTATACTGCAATCTGTCACCGACACGCTCCGGTTTACTCGGAAGCGAACTGTAGATATTGCGATAGAAGTGCATATACAACCCATGGATAGATGCACTTGAATAGGTGTAGGTGAACGGCTGCCCGGGCAGAGCATACAGGCCAATCCAAGGCGAAGGCGGCACAATGCCGACTGATTCGGAACTGCCCGTAAAGACTGCTTCTCCCTCACTAATCATGCCAAGCGGCATGTCGATCATACAAGCATCATGCATTATGTCCGTACCGGCGTAGCGAGTAGTAAAATTCTGACAATCTATATTGCCAGTCGGTGGCAAGACATTGGCGGGCAATTCAAGAGTCTTCGTGAGCTGTGGCGAAGCGGTACTTAGCCACAGAGAAGGAGCATCTGCAGCATACATAGCTTTTGCAGATACGGTCAGTCCTCCAACTAAAACTAAGAAGAATAAAAGCTGGCGCCACGTTAGCTTGGTTCCCATCACGATAGCGAGCAATATAGTACGCCAGGAACACAGATGCAAGCATGGGCTTTATTTTCAACGAATGGGGTAATGAGTTTTAGTGGAACTCATGTCGCAAGACACGACCGTATTGGCTACATATGGTTTGGTACCCATACTAACCATATTCTCGTAAGGTGGTGTACTCACGTGATAAAAGAAGACCGTTAGACCACACCTCATTGCTTTTTCGTTCTTGGTGTAATGGTGCACTATTTGGTCATACTCAGGCGTACCCGTCCGCTCATCTAGATCAATCGGTTCAAACTTTTCCTGCAGTGGACTACTTCTGTACACCTCATTAGAGAAGTACGTCCATGTAGCCGGCACGTTCGCTTTTGCGAGCTCATGCAGCTTCTGAGCCTCCTCCAAAGAGTCAACGCCATAATAGAGATCAGACATAACCGTGCAGGATATTGGCTGCTTCTCAAATTTCACACTTCTGAGAAAGCAGCTCTTATCGTCATTCCGTTTCAGCGGCTGGCCAGCAGCGGCAACAATGCGATCAGCAAGCTGCGGAATCTCACGCTCCGCATCAGCAAACCGAGCATTCTCTTGCAAGAGTGCCTGCTGGGCTTGATATTTGGAATATATTACGAGACCGACGCCTGCAAGCAGAAGAACGAGCAGAATCAGACTAAACAATTTCAATCGTTTAAGTAATGGATAGGGCGCTTTTGATGCGGCAGAAGCATTGTATTTCGAAGAAGACATGACGTGAATTAGAATCTGATTTTGCGCATCAAGCTTTCGGTAAGGTCATGCTTGTGCTCCTGCATGGGAAGGTGATAGGACAATGCTTCAACAATATGATGTTCATCATCTGGATGGTAGTAGATACTGAGCGGTGGAGCAAAGCGCTTGAGCGGCATGAGTACGATACTTGAGAAAGCGCCCTCATCAACAACTGAAAAACTGCGAAAATCTTTGTACGGATAAATTCGAGCACCAATTGAGATCCCTTGGGTGCTCAACCCATAGTCTAGCTGCCGCGGTTGTCGGCTGGCAGACACACCAAAAAGTCCGGCACCGATTAATATAACTAGCGATGACACGAGATCAAACGTGATCGCATATATGAAGAAAGCCAGCACCAGCGCTCCAGCCCCGAGGCCTATATACCAGGAAGCTGACTTGCTGTGAGCTATAAATTCCGAAGCTGTCCATGATATTTGGTCTTGTGAACCGGAGAGCACGTCGCCTGATTCAACCGGGCCAGGAGTAGGCCGGTCTTCTGCCTGCTGGAAAGACGTTTCAGGTGCCAACGGAGCAGAGTAAGCGGTCGGCGCAGCAGGAACTACGGGCTGGCTCTGGCTAGGATAGTCCTCGGGGCGAAATGAGCCCGGCTGATCTTGAGGATTCATAAGCGCTATTGTACAAGATACTGCGCGTAGATACAAAACGAGCTGGCGGCCGAGGGCCTTTGTAAACAAAAAGCCCGGAAGTGCCGGACTCTTTATATGGCGGAGAGAGAGGGATTCGAACCCTCGCGGGGACTCGCGCCCCCCTAACGATTTAGCAAACCGTCCCCTTCAGCCACTTGGGTACCTCTCCAAAGGGTTTGTCGTATTGTACTGCGAATAGATCGCTTGGCCAAAACTTACAGATTTTGCGCTGAGCAGCTTTGGCGGAAGGGGTGGGATTCGAACCCACGGTACCGTTGCCGGCACGACGGTTTTCAAGACCGTTTCCTTAAACCGCTCGGACACCCTTCCGTAGACAACGGAGCGATTATACCATTTGTAGCGCACAGTTCCAAGCTACTGCGCCTGGGCAAAGACTAAGCCGTCAACGCGCTCGGCACCTGCGGCAGCCAACACCCGAGCGGCAGCTTCAAGCGTCGCACCGGTCGTGACGACGTCATCAAT
>DATHYB010000130.1:0-7821 GCA_035459365.1 Candidatus Limnocylindrales bacterium | reverse complement strand
TTATCCCAGCGGCGACAGGATCGTCGAGGATTGCGACGGATGTGGGGAGCTTCGGGCAGTCGCAGCTTGAGGCTTTTCGGACGCAGGGGACTATAGCGGATAGTGTGCCTATCAGTGCGCTGCTGCTGAGCGGCTTTTGGCATGATGCGGAAGGGCGCTATGCTTTACCCTCGAACCTGCCGACGTGGTGGCCGGCGGTTGTGCTCCTGGGCGCGCTGATTGTCACGGGAATTGTGCAGGTTGTGAGGGGCCGAGACGGATTGGGAATAGCCTTGCTGGTACTGGGTGTAACCGCTTGGTGGTTGGCTATGGGAGTGGCTTGGGGGCCGTCGGCAGGGACGACACGCTGGCTGATTGATCATGTGCCGTTTTATC
The DNA here is from genome assembly GCA_035459365.1 of Candidatus Limnocylindrales bacterium. GTDB lineage: Bacteria > Patescibacteriota > Saccharimonadia > Saccharimonadales > UBA4665 > UBA4665. The sequence goes on along the minus strand of DATHYB010000130.1, from coordinate 7,446 downwards.
AGGGATACCGTGAGCCGCAGAAGTGGCTGATGCTATTGGCGCTGGCCTATGCCTACTGTGTGGCAGTCGGGACGGCTTGGCTAGCTGAACGGCTTGGCCAAAAAAGTCAGGAATACAAGGGCTATGTCGTGGTGCTGGCAGCATTGCTGCCACTGGTGCTGGTACCAATTCTGCCCTGGGGCGCGGGCGGGCAGCTGAAGGCTGTCGACTATCCAAGTGACTGGTATACGGTCAGGCAGCGGCTGGAGGCGTCCGGGGATACGGGCCCGGTTGTGGTGCTGCCATGGCACATGTACCTCAAACTGGATTTTGTCGGCAAAGTTGTCGCGAATCCGGCAAAGCATTTCTTTGGTCCGAATATGGTGACGGGCAATGATCCGGAGCTGAAAGGCGTCGACCGGGTAGATGCGACAGCACTTGAGCGAGTGATCAATGAAGAACTACTGCCGGATGGGCCGGAAGGGCGAAATGCCGGGCAGATACTGCAGAAATACGGTGTGAGGCATATAATACTTTATAAAGAGGCTGATTGGCGGGACTACGAGTGGCTTGACCGTCAGCGGGACCTCCGGCGGACCTTTGACGGCCGCCATATTCGACTCTACGAACTAAGACAGGAGCGGTAGTATGGCACTCATCCAAGATATTGCATCTCCTGGACCGGGCAAAGAGCCGATCCGTCACAAGGCCCGCAAAGCGGCTGTCGAGCAGATTAAACTGATGCATCAGGCGACAATTATCCAGGCGCCCGTGCGGAGTAAGGCATTTGACCAGGATGTCCGCCCGGTGCAGGCGCCGAAGCCGGGACGCTATAGTAACTTCCGCCCCCACCCGCTGTTGCAGAAGCATGTGGACGAGAAGTCAGCTCCCGCAAAGACGCTGACAGCTCTCCCGCACAAACCAGTCTCCGTGCCGCCGAAACAGCAAGTCATGGATGTATCTATGCCGGGGCGACGCCGTCTGCTTCGTAAGCAGGCACACCACAGTGAGCCCGTACAAAAACCCGCTCCCGCTTACCGCAAATCACCTATCGGGGAAATGCGTCCGCTGACTCCTCAGTCTCATCTGCAGTCTCATCCTCGGCTTCAAGCCCCATCAGCACACCGGGTACATGCTGATGGCCGTCCGACTCCAGCCCATGCAGCCACTGCATTAAAGTCGAAAAAACGCCCACTCTACCGCAAGCTGCTCGATTTCGTACAGTACCCGCTGATTGCCGTAGCTGCCCTCGCTGCAGCCTTCAATCCGACGGCCGGCCAAATCATGATCGGCGTCTACTTCCTGCTGGCGCTGATATTTAAGATCAGTAGCCGGGCAAGTTTTGCGATCGCCCTGATTTTGCTGCTGTGTATTCCGTTTTTCCAGATATTAGGCCAATCCGGAACGTCCGAAAACGTCGCGATTTACGCCTATGAAATGCTCGCCGTCGGCACAGTGCAGGCTATCATCGAGCTGTGGCGAAACGATCACGAGCCCAAAACTACAACAAGCTGACATTGCGGTAAAGCTAAAGCGTCTTTATACTAATACCTTACAACTAAGGAGGGTATTGTATGGCCAAAAACCAGAACCAACTACTCACCAAAGGTGTTTTCGCAGTTGCTATTGTAGCAATCGCTGGAATCGTCGGTGGAGTGAATTTTGCAAACGCGCAGTCAGCCAATAGGGCAAGCAAGCCAAGCAAAGAGCAGTGCGCTGCAGCTGGCTTCCAGAACTACGGCCAATGCGTCCGTCAGTGGGCACAGGACAGGCAGGGATACGGCCGCCAGGGCTAGAACTCCTTTTGTCGAATTCAAAAGCGCCTCTCGGGGCGCTTTTTACTTAGTAAAGTATCTGTGTATATTTCAGCATAAGTATCTTAATCTACAACAGGTAATGTTTGTGCTTTATGGATGAGCTGTCTATAGTGAGAAGGTAAACCTAAAAGAGGATAATCTATGCTAAAAATCCGCAATGAGTATCTCCAAAAAGGTGTCTTCGCACTTGCTGTCGTCGCTATAGCAGGTGTTGTTGGTGGCGTTAACTTCGCCCAGGCTGCACATGGTGACAAGCCTACCAAAGAACAATGTGAAGCTGCCGGTTTCCGCAACTTTGGCCAGTGTGTGCGCGTCTTTGCGCAGGACCGTGACGGCTATGGTAACGGTGCCATAGCTGAAGCTGCCGCTGATGCTTTCGAAGAGCAGGTCGGGGAAGACACTGATGCTTTCACCGGTCGCATTGACACGCTTGTCGATGAAGCTCAGGACGATCTAACGCCAAGTGGTCGGGCTGCTGCCGCATCATTTGACACGCGCTTCGAAGCTGAAACCGGCGACTATGAAGCTGACCTCGACGACGCTTTTGATGACTTCCGGGCTGCCGTCGATGACGCTGCAGAAACGTCAACGAGCCGCAACGAGTTCATCGACCGTTTCAACCGTGCCAAGGCTGAGTACTTCAACCGCCTCGACGCTGCCAAGAATGAACTTGCAGCTGAGCTCTCTGGTATGGGCCACGACTCGAATGTAGCCAAAGACCGTTTCATGAACGGCTTTAACGCTGCTCGTGATGCTTACGGCAATCGGCTTGAAGAAGCAAAGAACGTGTTCGCCGACACCGTTCGCTAGAGATTCCTCAGGTATATAAAAAGAGCGCCCACTGCGGCGCTTTTTGTATATACGTACGAGTTTTCGTTTAGGTATTGTTAATGTTAGTCTTATTGAGCTTAAATCCAAATTCTGGCGGGCTCGAAAACTTCTCGATGATGCAGTAGCCTGATTCTTCAGTCACAACTGATTCGATGGACGGAACTTCATGGCCGCAGACGGTGACAAACCGATCGCGCCGCTGATGAATTTCAGTGTAACGTGACGGTTTGATCTTGATACGTTCCCGGCAGTTCTCGTCCGAGCATTCGCAGTGAAAGTGCAGTTCCTGATCGTTCGGTTTGATCGGGGAGTGTTGGCCGTCTTCTTTGGCAATGCGTTCTATTTCGTCGAAACGCTCTTGAACGCTCTCGTTGTACTGACGAAAGACAACTTCATTCTCGGCCATGCGTTCTTCGGACAAGGAGTTTGACATGCTTCTATGGTAGCAGAAGGGCATTAAAAGGGTAGCGGGAAAGGTTTACTTGTACGTCACACCGTAGTGTCGTGTGCCAGCAGGGATGAACTCATTGATGTCAGCGTTGGAAGGTACGGCGACTGCTTGGCCGTGGGCTCCTGACAGGCTCGAGGATGGTGTACCATCAGCATTGACCCAGGAAGTACCGTACTTACTTTGGGCGTCGAGACCGGAGATATTTACCGGTGATCCGGCCATTGCTGATGAGAACGCTCCAGTTGTCGTGTAGCTACCGATAGCGGTGGCAATTATCTTGCTAGTACCATTCACATAGACGTTGCCGTTCATGACTGTTTGCGGAATGCCGCGGGTTGTGTCGGCTTTATGGATGACGGTGTTGATTGGAGCGGAGGCATCACCGTTGCTGGCTGTGATACACATGGCAGTCAGCATGCTACAGAAGCTGGAAGCGGTGGGATGAGCCACGATGTTGTTAATGCTGAGGTCAAGTCGTGGCATCCAGTCCAGAGTTGAAGGACGAGGACGTACGGTGTCACGGTCACTACCGTAGGAGTTGGCGCAGAGTGGCTTTGATGGGTCAGCACAGCCAGGCTTGGAGCGGTTGTCCACGTAGATACCGATAGGGTCGCGGCCGCCAACAATGGTGTTGTTGACGAGCTTCAGTCCAGATGAGCCGGCCAGTTTAACTGCTTGAGCACTGCCGGTGGCCTTGATGTAGTTGTTGATCAGGAGCAGGTCGTCGGAGATTTCAAAGAAGAGACTGGTTCCAGTGTTGTTAGCAATGATGTTGTTGGCGACATCCATATCAACGTTACTTTGGTCAAACCACAGGCCGTGGCTGCGGTTGTTGCTAATGTCGCTGTTTTTGACGACAGTGTAGCGGGTGCGGCTGGTTTTGAGGCCACCGGATTGTGGCGAAGTTTTGAATTCGTCGAAGGGGTTCAGATTGAATATCTTGACGCCGTCGAGTACCAGCCGGTCAGTATAGGTAGCGTTGACGCCCATCCAGTTGGCGCTGGTAATGGTAGAGCGCTCGATACGACTACTATCGTGTAGGTCGCTGCTGCCGCCGATGAAGACAGCCATAAAGGCACTGTCAGATATTTCTACATTTCGGATAACACTGCGGTCAGCTGTAGCGAGGAATTTAACCACGCCCGCGTCAGAAGCTGTGTTCGAGAAGCGGGTAATTTTTATACCTTCCAATATGGTGCCTGGTGCTTGGGCCGTGAGGAAGACATCTTTTTGGGAGACTTCAATGTTACCCTTGTTGACGTCGGTTGCGAGCATGTAGATGCGCTTATTAGATTGGTCAACCCAGAATTTGCTGGCTGCAACGGATGATTTCGCCGTCACTTGTTTCAGGGCCGTGCCGCCAATCCATGCTTGGTCAGGGTATTTGCCGACGCCATCTCCGGTCAAGTTTTGTCCAGAAGTAAATGAGATACCACTACCGTCTGTGACAGGCTGTGGTGTGTAGGCGTGGTACTTATAGCTGCCTTCAGTTACCCACCCGCTTGCGAACGATTGCGCACCGTTGAAGGTAGGAGTTTCACCAGGGTAGGTAATGATACGAACTGGCTTGGTTGAGCCGACTGAAATGTTGCCTTGGCGGTAGATTCCCCCGCGGATGACAATGCTGTCACCAGCTGCTGCCGCGCTTACGGCTTTAGAGACGGTGGCATATGGTGCGCCGACCGAGCCGTTACCAGTAGTATCAGATCCGTTTGTTGCGACGTAGCGCTCCGTTCCTGCTAGGCTGGCAATGTCATAAGTAATAGGGAGTTTGGCGCCAGGAGTAGCCGTACCTGTCGGAGGAGGCGTACAGGTCGCAGCGTCGCCGAATTTGACTGCATTGCCCCCTGCGGCTTCAGGGTCGCCAACTTTGCTGGCACAACCGCTGATCACACCAGATTCCGGCTCAACGACCACTGCACTCGTCGCAGCTCGGGACATCAAAACTGTCTGAACACCGATAACCCCGAATAAACCAATAATAATGAAGGCTGCTGCGTGAGGTCGCTCACGTAATTTTGCCCCCACCCACGAGAGTTTTTGTTTTACATCCATGTTGCATAGTGTAGCATTGTGTGCAAATAAAAGCATTAGCTTTTCGCTTCCTGTATATCTTATAGAGACTTGAAGCCAGTAGTGCTATTTTGATATTGTAAATGCGCTCAGTGAGTTCAATATAGATGTTTGCTGGCTAGAAGTGCCAGTTCTTCTCGTGCATCAATCAGTCGTCCAAACTCAGGGTAATCAGTTCTCAATTTGCTTGCCCTCAATGCCGAGTTTTCGAGTAATTCAGGAGGTTCAATATGTCCTCGTAGAGTATCTCCGCCTTCGGCAAAGTGGATGAGCAAGGGCATGAGCTTATCCATAACTCTCACAAACCGTACCTCAGGTACTTTTTGGTCTTCATATTCAGAAACCAACTTACAGAATTTCTTAAATCCTTGATAATCATGAAGTAACTGCTGAAGCCCTAACTTTTCTCGCTCTTCTTTGCTTGCCAAGCCTGCTTCATCGATGTCATATGTAGCGGTGTCGCCCACATAAGCCTCTACTGCGTCGTGCACAGTTGCGAATCTCGCTATGAGGTTAGCGTCCAGCTCTGGATAATATTCTTCGGCGACGACGGGAGCTATGACAGAGAGCATAAACGAGTGTTCTGCAACATTCTCCGCTCGCCCTCCTCGGTGCTTCACCAGCGTTCTATCTTCGAGGGCCAGACGGCTTGATAGTGATGCTAATTGAAGAGCGGTATGAGTAAGGCCCGTGGCATGTTTGAGCCGCGGTGGGGGCTGAAATAAAAACTTACCGCTGAACTGAGTATGAGGCATAGAGCTATCATCCAAGATATAAGGACCATATGCAATAAGTTAAATAACTGAATAATAAATACTAATGCTTGTGCTTGGTGGTGACGGTAGGATTAGATTGGAATCGACTCAGAATGGATTTGATTGCTATGTACGAACTGGTAATGCGGCACTAAATATTAAGAACAACTAAGATAATTATCACAATTGTTGTAGCGATAGATGGATATAAAAACTCTTTACTGATGTTCCCGGGCAAGCCTCTGTTCCGCCGGTTCAGGTGAAGGAGGATGCCATAAATCAGACTGACGAATGTTCCGATAAATGCGACTCCTCCAATCATCGCTCCCAGCAAGCCGGACGGATCAGCAGTCTCCAGAAAAAGTATGTTCAGTACGGTTATGAATAATGCCGGTGTGCTAAGACAAAGAATGATGAGAAAAAGATGCCAGATTCGATTCATGATCGAAATTATAGCATAAGCCTAATGGTGGGGGCGGTAGGACTTGAACCTACGACCAATCAGTTATGAGCCGACTGCTCTAACCACTGAGCTACGCCCCCAGATAACAGTGTCCGATGCGCTGGAAGACTCCACGCTGCATGGTTGTTAACAGATTGAAGTATAGCAAATAACGCCTTTGTACAACAACCTATACACGGTACCAGACTGGTGATGCTACAGAGATAAGCGGTATACTAAGAAGGTGATAAATCTTGAATCCCTCAAAAACCGCGACTTTGGTCTGCTTGTCGATGAACTGCGAGATGTCCGTACGCTCGGATTAATTGCGTTCGGAATAATCGTGCTGCTGGTCAGCTGGAGCGGCGTCAAGGCAATTCAGACCAACTATCAGTTACAGAAACAAATTTCCCAGCTGCAGCAAGAAAACGAAGTCCAGAAGCTCAAAAACTCCAATCAACAACTGAAGAATGAATATTATAAAAGTTCGCAGTATCTCGAGTTGTCGGCCCGCCAAAACTTTGGTTTAGCTGCTCCCGGGGAGAAAATTTTGATCGTCCCTAAAGAGGTTGCTCTCGCACATGTCAGCGGCGTAAAGGCCGTCGACGTCATATCTGCCGTTGAAAAACGTGCTGACAACCACCCGTTTTACCAAAAAAACTGGCAGGCATGGCTCGATTTCTTCCTGCACCGCAGCCCTGCTGCCACAGTACGCTAGCCGACAGTACTGTTTGACAACACTACCCCTGTTTAGTATGATGTCTAAGTTCAGCGCTACGGCGCCCACCAGATATCGCGGGGTGGAGCAGCGGCAGCTCGCGTGGCTCATAACCACGAGGTCGCAGGTTCGAGTCCTGCCCCCGCAACCAGTTTTGACTAACAGATAGAGATTGGCAATATCGCTAATCTCTATTTCTTTGTTATCTCTGTTAATCAGGTTCGAGTATTGTTTGGTTGTTTGATATTATTAGCCAATGGCCAAGTTACTTCGAAAAATTGAGTTTGGCAATCCTGTATTGAGAGCAAGTGCTAGACGCCTTACGAGTGAGGAGATTTGCTCTAATACAATTCAAGAACTTATTGAAAATATGTACTACA
>DATHYB010000129.1:0-7608 GCA_035459365.1 Candidatus Limnocylindrales bacterium | reverse complement strand
CGTAACGCCGGGCGCAACCTATAATCTCTCGGTCTGGTATACATCAACATCTGCTCAAAACTCTTTGACCGTATTCCGCCATTCGATCGCTGGCTGGACCTACTGGACGGATCTCAAGACTACTCCTGCATCGGCCCAGTGGACACAGGTGAGCGGGACTACGCCGGCTGTGCCAGATGGCACGGATCAAATAGCGTTCGGCTTGTCACTGTCGGGGAACGGTACGCTCGTAACTGATGATTATGGATTTGCGCAAACAGGCGCAGCGCAACCGGATGTTCAGGAGCTGACTCAAAATGGCAGTCTCGAAGCAGGTGCTGACATGCCGACCGGCTGGATGCGGGCCGGTTGGGGAGATGCTAACGTGAGCGACAGGGTTGTTACAGCTGCGCACACGGGAAGTCGTGCCTATGCACTGACCTTGAGCGGTCGGACGACAGGGGACTATAAACTTCTACCGACAGAAGCTGCCGCACCGGCCGTACAACCGGGATCTGTTTACGATCTGTCTGTCTGGTATACCGCGACAACTGCTAGCAACAGTCTGACGATCTTCTCACATACTGCCTCAGGTTGGGGATATTGGACGGATGTTCAATCACTACCGGCTGCTGCCGATTGGACGCGGGTGACCGCAAAAACTCCCGCCATTCCGGCTGGAGTTGATGCCATCGCATGGGGTGTCTCGCTCTATGGAAACGGCACCCTTGTAACGGATGATTATTCTACCAAACTTGCTGGTGCGGTGACGCCTCCTGTGACGGGAGCCGCAACTGAAGGAAAGTGGACAGTGCAAGATTACCAAATGCCTATCCGGGCTTTGCATGCGACGCTGCTGAGAAATGGAAAGGTTTTGCTCATTGCTGGCTCGGGCAATAGCACCGAGAACTTCATGGCTGGCTCTTTCAAGGCAAGTGTCTGGGATCCGACGACGGGAACTTTCCAAACTTTGGATGTGCCCAAAGACATGTTCTGTGCCGGGCATGTAACACTACCGGACGGCAAGGTACTCATTCAGGGCGGCACGAAACAGTATCCTTCGACACCAGCTGGCGGTGATTATGGAGGGCTCAAAGATTCGTGGATTTTTGACCCGGCTACCAATGTCTTTACTGCTACGAATATGGCCAATGAGGGACACTGGTACCCGACACTGACCCAAATGGGCAACGGTAACATTTGGATGGCCGGCGGTCTCAAGGAAGATACTACTGGTTCAGTAAATACTGAGTTATTTGACTCAGCTGCAGGAGCATGGTTACCGGGCAGCCGCATTGCTCAGACCTGGTCATACTGGGGATTGTACCCTCATATGTACCTGATGGCTGACGGCCGCATGTTCTACAGCGGCGGCCACGTTTTCGGTAATGGCCTGCCGGGAAGCGGCGCGTCAATATACGATCCAATCAAAGGCACAATTGTCGATATTCTCGGCCTGAGAATGAAAGATATGCGAGATCAATCCGCTTCGGTACTGCTGCCACCAGCACAGGACCAGAAAGTGCTTATCACTGGTGGCGGTAATAGTGATACAAGCAATCCTGCGATCAAATTGACCGATGTTATTGACCTCAAGCAGACGACGCCTGCCTACCAGCCCGGCCCAGACCTGCCAGGAGAAGGCAAGATGTATGTTAATGCCACTACCCTACCTGATCGTACCGTATTGTTCTCGAATGGTGGCAAGCTGAACCGTAACGCTCAGTCGAACGTGCTCTCTGCAGCACTCTATAATCCGACGGATAACACAATGCGGCCGGTAGCGGCTGATCCCATCGGGCGAAACTATCACAGTGCAGCCGTTCTGCTCGCCGATGGCCGGGTTGCTGTATTTGGCTCTAACCCCGGTGATGGCTCGTTTGAGATGCGTATTTCTATCTATGAACCGCCGTACTTGTTCAAGACAAAGAGGCCAACAGTGTCGGCAGTACCGACTACGGCAACTTACGGACAAAGTTTCAACTTCAATGTTTCTGCTCCGGATAAGACAATCCGATCTGCCCAGCTAACGAGGCCGATGTCCGTCACCCACCAAATGGATTCTAATATGCGATTGGCAGACCTGCCGGTTGTAGTTGAAAACGGTGTAGCAACAGTTACGGTTCCAGCTAACCGTAACATTGTGCCCCCTGGACCATATATGCTAACAGTAACAGATTCTGATAGTGTGCCGTCATTAGCTGCGTGGGTAACAATACGATGAGGAGGCTTATGAAACAACCATTCAAATCAGTACGTCCATCGGTACTCCTGCCGTCGTTACTCATCACTATCCTAGCTTCCGTCCTGCTGCTACAACTGCCGGCCTTCAGTGCTGGGAGTGCTTCAAAACAGTCTCAAGACGCCCGTGCCTATCGCCAGCAATTGCAGAGTCAGGTTGAATCAGCTGATGGTACTCCCCGGGAAGGCCGAAACCCAGCAACACAAAAACAGTCTGGACTAATGGCTGCTGCATCAGTTCCAGCTGGCGCAGGAAGCCGGACCGACCGACCGGCTGCGGGGGTTCAGGGTACGGTTCGCGGCAGTGCAGATGCTCATGCCGGGCATAACCAAAGACCTGAAGGCGTAACGTCGGCAGGCTGTCTAGTAGATTATGGAAAGCCGGGTGAGCAGTGCGTATCGGCTGATCTCATGAGCTCTCAGGGAACGCTGAGCTGTGCTGCTGTTCGCAAGCAGTTTGATAGTGGCGTTAAGGTCAGCGGGACGGATCGCTTCCGCCTTGATACTAATAGCGACAAAATTGCTTGTGGTAGAGGCGACCGATAAGCACGATCCTAGTCGTGCTGCACCCTATACACTAATACCGAAAGTTTACCCTCGCCAAATTCTTTAACGAGCGTACTGTTTTTGACAGCTTGATTGACCGTGGGGAAGGCGTCAGGGAAGTCTTTGTCGCGCACAGTCGGGCCATTGAGAATGACGTAGTCTATGCCTTGCCAGCCAGCAATCTCCTGCATAACCTGAGCGTCAGTTTCTGTTTTGTATAACCATACAGGATTAGGTTGATCGTAGCCTTTGACCTGCAAGTCAGTCCAGAGAGCTGATTCTACGACCATCCGGTTGTCGTTCGAAATGTTTGTACTGATCCAATCGACGGCCTGACGACTATTTCGGTCATCGTCGCTCGTATTGACTGCAGTAAGGCCTGTCTGCCAACTCGGTACAATTCCCTGAGATGAGGTAATAATCAGGGCGGCAAGAATGACGCAGAGGGCTGCTTGTTTACCAAGATGGCCGTGAACGATATCCATTTTTGAGAGGGGGCGAACGATAGCCCAATCAATGAATCCGGCTGCACACAGCGCGGCAAATGGCAGGACCATGATGACGTGCGGATACGGCAAATAGCCAGACCGTAATAGAAGAAGCAGGCCGATGAGCAGCGCAAAGCCAACGGGACGTAGCGATCGGCGCACCAGTGCAGGAATCAGGCCCACGATACCAAGCGCCACGAGCCAGTAGTCCAAATTGAGCCAGTAGCTGACCAGGCCCCTGGATTTGCTGCCGACCTCAAAGATACTGCCGGTACCCTCTCGGCCGAAGAGCTGCCAAAGCAGCGTACCAATCAGAGAGACGTGGCCCTCTCCTGGAATCAGTTCACGCTTAAGCGCAGCATATAGGATATAAGTAGCACTGATCATCACAAAGACAACGCTAAATGCGGTGAGTACATAGCGCCGGTTGCGACTGTCACCATTGCGCCACAGGGCGTACAGCAACACAGGAAGCAGGACAGCGAACGTTTCTTTACTGAGTATGGCGACTGCCATACAGGCCGCACTTGCAACGGCAGTCAGGATGCTGCGGCGGGGACTGAGCGCCAGCAGGAAGGCGCCTAGCACCCAGGGCAAGGCGACATTATCGAGTAGTACGTAGCGGCTAAAGGCAACTGCCAACGGACTGAGCGCAAAGAGGAGTGTCCCGGCGGCAGCGGCTACGATGCTGATCTTCAATCGGCGTGCCAATGCATAAACCAGGATTACGGAGATCAGGTGAAGTATCAGCATAAACTCGCGACCGGCGATGATTGCTGAATCGTAACGATCGACAGCTCCTGTGGCAGCCAGATAACCAGCGATCTGAATCCAACCAAGCGGGGGATGGTCATACCAATAGGTGTAGTGCGTCAGTGTTCCGCGCTCCATAATAGCCCAAGCTTGAGAGACGTAGGTGCCCTCGTCTTCAAATCGTTCCGGATAACCAGTCATATTGATGGCACTGACCGACCCTGCCACAAGCAGCAAGACAACTAGAGCCGCAACATCAGCTTTGTGTTGCCGGACCCACTCCAAAAACCGCCTTATACTAACCATCGGAACGTCCTATATAAACGGGTACTGGCTGCAGCTCAAGGTCAAGATCAAGGTCAGCGCGGTGCTGGCCGCTATGCGCTGTTTTATGCCACGATGTATCGCCGCGAAGCTCGCGGACTACCGACCACAGAGCAGCTGTATTCAGGACAATCTGATAGGGAATCTGAGTCGCAAACAACACGACGTATTGCCATAGAGTGACTTTGCGGCCGAAAGCCTTCCCAAAGTCGTGCAGGAAGATAGCATTGAGGATAAACAGCAAACAAACCGGAATCATCGGCAGGTACATCAGCATAACGAGGGCAACGGGTGCTTTCAGGAAAAAGACTGACGCTAAGGAAATCAGCATAAATACACTAATGGCCGCCAGTAGAACTGGGCCCAGTAGGACATAACCAGCCAGCAGTCGTTGCTGGAATGAAGGAAGTTCTCTCCATATACCGGCCCGCCATTCATGGAAAAAGCCCTGATTCCAGCGCACCCGTTGTTTGAAAAGGCCTTTGAGCGTGTCCGGAGTTTCTTCACGGGTTGCCAGTCGCGGCTCGTAGTACACGGCCGTCTTGGTCTGATGCCGGGTGCTCAGCAGGACGCCCAGCGAGCAGTCTTCGGTCAGCGTGACTGGCCAGCCGCCAGCTTCATACAGGAGTGAGGCGCGGAGGAAGATAGTATTGCCGCCGAGTGGCATAAACTGGCTGTCCGCTTGAAAAGCCATGGCACTGTTGAACCAGCGGTAGTACTCGAGGACGTTGTGCAGGGCGTACCACGAACTATCATGGTTCATCAGCTGGACGCCACCCTGGACGATGCCGATCTCTGGGTCGCGGAAGGCGGCATCGACGTGGGCAACTAGCTCCGGATGGACGGTATCCTCGGCGTCAACAATACCGATGACGCTATAGCCGCGGTCTTTAACCTGGTCGAGTACGTAATTGAGCTGCAAGGGCTTGTTAGGCTTGGTATCCGGATCGAGTGGATAATCCATGACCTCAATGCTGCTGTTCTGTTCGGCGGCCGTATAGGCAACACGTAGCGTCTCAAAGTCGTCATCACAGATAATACTGATGATCGAGACGTCAGGGTGTGTTTGTTTGGCAAGCTGGAGTAGTGTCGCATCGAGGACTTCGGCTTCATGGCGGGCAGGTACAATGAGACAAAACTTTTCATACGGTCCCTCGGTGCGTGGAGTAGGGAAGCGCAGACGATCAACGGCTTCTGGCTCGCGGAAGATGTAGATGATACGCCAGACTTCGATACTAGCCTGCAAAAAGAGAGCCAGGCCAACGGCGGCTAGAATAATAGTAAAAGCTTGAACCGGCGGCATGCTCATCAAGCCTATAAGTACAGGTACGGTTGCGATGGCTAGCCCGATACGGGTAAGAAGAGTGCGCCGCTTGGAAGTACTCGTAGGGTTTGAGGCCGTTTCAGGAGTAGTCTCAGCAAATGCCCATCGGTCACTGACTGCATAATTGAGTACCATAATGGCGGCGAGGCTAAGGATGTTGGCCAACAGATAGTTGATCGAAAATTGCCATGTATTTCCAGCCAATTGCAGTGTGATGCTGAGGGTTATTAGCCATGCGAACAACACATAGTTGACAACTGTCGTTGCTGCCCGGGAAGCAAGAAATTTGTAGATAGCCATGCGGCTGACAGAGCGATGACGCCAGGTAATATTGCGGTTGAGGACATAATTCAGCCAAAAAGTGACCACTAGCTGCAGTGCGTTGGCCGTGGTTGGAGCCCAGCCACCCAGTTCGACGAGACCATATAGCAGTACCATGCCAAAGACAAACACGCTGCCGCCGATCATGCTGAACACCACAAATTTTGGTAGTCGGTTAATCAACTTTACGACTAGGCTGAAGCGCAGGCTGAGCAGCTGGCTAAAGAACTCCAAACCTTGTTTGAGCGTTCCATGACTTTCGCCAGCCAGGCGCTCGGCAAACTGCAGGGGTACTTCGGTGACTGCTAGTTTCGGATGCGTCGCTAGGATCTCGAGCAAGATCTTGAAGCCTTTTGGCCGGAGCCGACTGACGTCAAGCTTACGGCGGTCCAGTAGGAAAAATCCGGTCATCGGATCAGAGACTTTGCGCAGCCGCCACGGGAAAAAAACTTTTGCTAGCAGTGTTGAGCCGCGAGATACCAAGTGGCGTATACCGCCGTCCAGCCCGGCCGCGCTGCCACCCTTGCGGTAGCGGGAGGCGACCACCATGTCATATTTTTTGCTGGCAGCGATCATCACCGGCAGTGTTTCGGGCGGGTGTTGCAAGTCGCCGTCCATAACCACAATACGGTCACTTTTGGCCACGTTGAAGCCGTCAATCACCGCGCCAGACAATCCGCCCCACCGCTTCTCGCCCACACGGTGCAGTAGTTTGACATCAAATGAATCAGTCCGGTACAGTACTCGGGCCAGGGCAGCGCGCTCGACGCTAATCGTGTCGCGGCTATCATCAATAAAGAGAATCTCAGCCTTGTGACCACGCAGTGCGGCTTGAACACGGGCAACCAGCGGCATGATATTGTCCGCTTCATTCATAACCGGCACTACAATAGTAGTGTCGGCGTGAAAATGAGTCCACCGCACCCGGCGCTGCGTATAGACGACAGGTCTCTTAATCACTCGCTTTTTAAGCATCATAGTTAGTGCCAGATGATAGCATAAATTTTACTAATCCGCAACTAAGTACAGGAAGTACTAATGCTTAACGATAAGGCTTATAGTGCCGGACAGTATACATCTTGCCATTTCAGAGGTGATTATATATAATCGGTCACGTTATGCGGGTCTAGCTCAGTTGTTTAGAGTGAGATATGCCCGAGGCATATCGCAAGGGAATCTTTCAGATTTTTAGCTCGGCTAAAAGTATGTAAGTTCCGGGGCTGCGGAACGGAGCCGTCCTTGCCAGGCCAAGGATAAACCTCCTAGCAGCTTGTGATATATAATAACCAAATATGCGGGTCTAGCTCAGTTGTTTAGAGCGCGTCCTTGCCAAGGACGAGGCCAGGGGTTAGAGTCCCCTGACCCGCACCATTCGCAACATTGAGCCCGAAAAGGGCTCTTTTTATCTATTAAAATCGTGTTTTAACGTCTCCTTATCTTGGGTAATAGAGATTAGTACTTGTATAGTGTGCGGAAGAGGTACTAATAGGGGAGTTATTAGGCATAGGAGCAAGGTTTTAACCTAACCTAAGCATCTCTCAAAAGCTGGACTAAATCTTATACTTGTTTTGATTTACCAATGAGTATTTAATAATTTTATGAGTAAACTAGAAGTTGTTCGCCTTGGACACC
>DATHYB010000128.1:0-5498 GCA_035459365.1 Candidatus Limnocylindrales bacterium | reverse complement strand
GGTAATCCCATTTCCTATCGCGAAGGCAGGGCCGCACTTTGTGTCGTACGAGAGCTACTTGTTTGAGCTGCGCCACCTGATGCACTATTACCAAACGCAGCAGAAGGAAAACTTCAACGACCCCAAAACGGCCGGGCACTTAGTGCAGCTGAAGCGAGATTCGTTGCAAAAAGTTATTGATGACGCCTACGTCAAGCAGCTCGCCGCCAAGCACAATATTTCCGTGAGCAACCGTGAGGTGAACGACCAAATCACCCTCGTAAAATCCCAAAACCGGCTGGGCACGAACGACCAAATGCTGGGTGATGTCCTGCAGCAGTTCTGGAACTGGTCAATCAACGACTTCAAGCGTGAACTAAAATCACAGCTGCTTGCCCAAAAAGTTGCTTCCGAGCTCGATGTCGCCACCCAGGCCCGCGCCGCCAATGCGCTGGCTGCACTCGGTGAGGGCAAAGATTTTGCCAAGGTAGCTGCCGAAGTTTCAGATGACGCTTCCACCAAGGCTAATGGCGGCCAGTACGGCTTGCCAATCTCGCGCTCCAACCGCGACGTCTCGCCGCAGGTTGTCGACGCGCTCTTCAAGCTCCAGCCAGGGCAGACTTCCGGCGTGATCAACACCGGCTACACCCTCGAAATCGTCAAACTGATCCAAATGAACGGCGACAAAGCCCAGGCGGCCCACATCTCGTTCAATCTCAAGAATATCCAGGAATACATCAAGCCGCTCAAAGAAGAGAATAAGCCGCGCCGCCTGATCCGCGTCTAGTTGCAATACTGCTCGCACTTTGCTAAAATTACCCCTGTTGTCTCACTCTGCCGCAGTGGCAGGGTATACGACCCTAACCCTGCGCTCGTAGTGAAGTGGTTATCACGCCTCCCTGTCACGGAGGAGATCGCCGGTTCAAGTCCGGTCGAGCGCGCCAGTATAAAAGCCCATGCCATCGGTATGGGCTTTTATACTGTTTGCATTTGGATGGGCCTGGACTGGCGATCGCGCACGAAGAGCGCAAGATCGCCGGGTCGTCGACAAGTCCGCCCACAGAAGCTGGCTTCGAGGACGGAAGCGGCCGTGCGTTAGTCCGGTCGAGCGCGCCACGAAGCTTATGCTTAAAGAAGCCCGGAAGGGCTTCTTTTTGTTATGATTAACCTATGTCGTATCGCTCAATAATCAATGCCAGACTCAGGGCTCTAGAGAAGAATTTTACTACCTATAACAATATTTATATTTCCCGATCCGCCGTACTACATAACTTTGATATGTTTACAGAATTATCACCAGGTGGTCACGTAATACCCGTCCTCAAGGCAAATGCTTACGGTCACGGCCTGGAACAAATAGCTAACATCTTAAAAGAGAGATCATTGCCATATCTGGCCGTAGATGGATACTTTGAAGCTTTGCGCATTTATGAGGTCTCTAAACAACCAGTATTGGTAATGGGAGCGATACACCCTAATAACTTCACGAAGATGAATTGGAAGTCGTGTGCCTTCGTAGTCTATGATGAACAAACGCTTGAAGCACTTGCGGCTACTGGCACGACCGTTCGAATTCATGTAGAGATCGATACAGGCATGAGTAGGCATGGTGTGCGACCCTCTGATCTCAGCAGCTTCCTTGAGTTGCTTAAAAGTCACCCAAAGATAGAAGTCGAAGGCATCATGACACACTTGGCTGATGCCGATAATCCGCTCAGCACAGAACACATGACAGAGCAGGTTGCCAAGTTTGATGCCGCAGTTGATAAGATACGTTCAGAAGGCTTCTCTCCCAAATATGTCCACATAGCCCAGTCTGCGGGTAGCGCAAAGGTACATTCCAAGACGGCAAATACGCTTCGTGTTGGCATCGCCCTTTACGGCATAACGCCGCTTGCGTCGGATGACCGGTTCGCGGTCAAGCTCGCTCAGCTCCAGCCTGCACTTACACTGACATCCACAGTTGCAAAAGTAATAGAGATAGGGGCAGGAGATGCCGTGGGATATGGCTGTACTTTCGTGGCAAAACGACCGAGCCGGATAGGTGTGTTGCCACTCGGGTATTATGAAGGCTTACCGAGACAGCTTAGTAATGTCGGTACCGTAAAACATAAAGACAAATACTTACCGATTACGGGCAGAGTCTGCATGAACCATACAATGGTTGATATAACCGATACCGATGTCAGTTTAGGCGATGTCGTAACTGTGATAAGCAGCAATAAAGCAGACGAAAACAGCATCGATCAGATAGCAAGGAGATATGATATTTTCAATTATGGTCTACTGGTTGGGTTGAACCAAACTGTTCGACGGTCTGTCGTTGAATAGGAGATAGTTCCAGACTTCATCAGCTACGGCGCGCCAAGTTTTGACTAAATACCACGCAAGTGGTATTTTTTACTTTATGTCAGCAGAGTCGATACGATACAGGCCAGCCCTCGAAGCCGACCTTGGCGCAATGGCTCTTGTCATGGAACGCGCCAACGCATTTCGCGACGGTCAGCCGTTACCGACATGCATTGAAAATGAGTCGGTTGTGGATGACTTGCGTACTCGCATGCATAAGGAAGGTGCTTGGACTAATGTTGCTGCCGACCACGATAGAATAGCTGGATTTATGTCAGGGTATCCGTATTCCGAAGGGGAGAACGCGCCGGTTGATCGAACTAAAGAATATTTGTCATTGCTCATGATAGAGCCCGACTATTGGGGAAGGGGTATAGCAAGTAGACTACTCGACATAGCAGCTAGCAGGGCGCGACAAGCTGAAAAGCAGCAGCTATTATTGTGGACTCGTGCTAATGAGAACGCACGGGCTCGAAGCGTATATGAGCATAAAGGCTATGTTGCAACAGGCAGAACTCGCGTCAGTCAGCATGGGTACGGCCTGCAAGTTCAATACGCTGTTGATTTATGAAATAGTTCCATACTTCCTCTGCTACGGTGCGCTAATAAACCCTATGCTTGAAACCTATCCGTCAGTGAGAGGTTTTTTGATATAGTGTTGTCAATGAACGAGTCCGATATAGATAGTGCCGCGAAACTTGTTTGGGAATACCATCATATGAAACATGAGTTGAAGCAATGCGATGCCATACTTGTCCTTTGCAGTATAGACGAGAGAGTGGGTGAATATGCAGCAGATTTATTTCTGAAGGGCTTCGGCAAGTGGCTGATATTATCGGGTGGCATTGGACATGCTCATGACCTGCTTAAAGTAGGATGGGAGGGGAGCGAAGCAGAACATTTCGCGGGTATCGCAGTAGAAAAAGGCGTCCCCTCTGAGAGGATACTGATCGAGAACAAGTCTACTAACACCGGCGAGAATATTCGGTTTACTTACCAATTAATAAAAGAAAAAGGTTTGCCATTACAATCTCTGCTGTTGGTGCAAAAACCATATATGGAACGCAGGACGTATGCCACCTTTATGAAACAATGGCCGGAGAACATGCAAATACTCGTTACATCTCCTCCTGTTCTATATGATGAGTATTTCAACGAAGCGAACCCGAAAGACGTGATAGTGAATATCATGGTTGGTGATATGCAGCGAATTAGAGAGTATCCTAAATTGGAATTTCAAATAGAGCAGGAAATACCTGAAAACGTATGGCAGGCTTACGAACGGCTAGTTGCGGCTGGATACGATAAGCACCTTATAGCTTGATTAGAGTATGCTGGACAATTGACTTATACGTGCTAATATGCTAATGTTTATTTATAAAGTAAAATACAAACATGACAAATCAACCTAACCACCTACCACAAGAAACAGTACCGGTTTATCGCATTGAAAACCCGTCCATTGCGGCCAGTCCTGATGGCATCACGTCACACGAAGATTTGGTAGGGCAGTGGTTTTCGCCCAGCTTAAGTACGGCGGCTACGTACCTTCGAAAGTCAACTCGAACGTTTGGACCAAATGGTGGGCCAGTAGAAGGTACGAGGCTTGTGGTGGCGCAGGTACCAATAGATCAGTTGGATCGGTATCATGTCTCCCAGCATCCCATTGCAGCGGGTATGGACGTTGAAAATGATAACTATATCGTGCCTCGTGACGGCAGTGTGCCGGTAACTGAAGTTCCCCTAGACGAAGTGTTGGATGGACTACATGGCAAGCTAGGCAATATAAGACATTTCATGGAAGCAAAACAACGAGTAGCAGCGCATGTAGGTCAACTGATGATCGATGGTTCAAACCGAGAGTAAAAGTTTCATACTTCTTCCGTCAGGGTACTAATATCCCTGTAGATGTATATGCTGCATCTTTGGCCCGCATAAATGATCTCGACCACCAAGACAATATTGTAGCCGGACAAACGTATCGGTTTCCTGAGTATTGCCGTAAGGGCTGAGTGACAGTTCTGTCGATTGTCGTTATCTAAGCGGTTGTAGCCTCAGGTTCTAGGAACGAGGGTGTGTTATGTATTCTGTTGTTCTGAGGGATGCATCGAGGTCACGCATTTTATGCTGACTTGGTCCATGCTCATAACTTCGTCGTAGTAATGCCGTATCGTGCTGATGCCTATTAGTCTAGTCAATCTTATCTACTGGGAGCCGTGCGAAAATGATCGTTTCCGAAGCCTCTCGCCTGGGAGGTTTTTGCTATACTAAACCCTGATATGAGCTATGAACTCCTTGGACAAATGCGAGACGGCGTAGACGTTGTATATGACAACCAGTCCTCGCATGCTGCGACGCATTTTGCTGACACTCCTGGTCTGAGGGAATTAGTTCAAGAGGTCATCGGCCACACTGTATCGACGGGTGAACCTATGTGGTTCGAAACGGATATGGGGCGTGAAGTAGGGACCACCGATCTAGTGGAAACGGACGAACAGGATGATATTGTGTACGACAAACGTATCGGTCGGGAAGGCTATAGCCGTTTTACCAGGTCGCAGCAGCCCGCTCCATGCCGATTGGTGACTGTTGCACTCGAGCTGTTCAGAGATGGTCAGTACGAGCTTACGAGCGCTTGGATCGGACCTGTCGGCGTGCCATTCCCGGACGCCCCTGTGGCAACACGGGAGAGTCAGGTGTATTGGTCCTGCCATGCACTGGTCTGGGGGTCACAAGAGATACAACCCGGATCGGAGCGGCCGGATTGTCCTTGGTAGCCAACAAATAATTGAGATTGAAGCAGCTCGCGGTAATGCGTATGCGCTAATGGAAGGCAGAAGACGAAACTGGGTTAGTGGAAGACTGTAACTCGTACTTGCTTGATGCCGATCATCTTGCCAGCTTTGTCGTAGGCTAGGAATTCAATGGTATGCGGACCAGGCTGCCAGAGCGTGACATTGACGGGGCGTTCCTTGTGAGGATACTCTGTTTGGTAATTGTATAAACGCTCTTTCGGTCCGCCGTCAACGCGCCAGAACAAGGCGTATTGGTCGAGGGTACGGTGTGGCATTATGGCTTTGAAGGGCTGGGTACCGCTGATGCTGGCGTTAGGTGCGGGCCACCAAACTTCGATGTTTTCTGAAGGTTTCGGTGTTGCTGCCGGCGGTGCT
>DATHYB010000127.1:0-6544 GCA_035459365.1 Candidatus Limnocylindrales bacterium | reverse complement strand
ACTATGCCATTGCCGAGCAACGAGATAGAACAAAATGATAGCTCCGACCGCCCAGACGGCAGAAACAGCCCGCATGATCGTTATACCGTCTAGTCCGGTGTAAAGCGCCAGGCGCTGCATGGCCTTGTACGGAGCATTCAGGGGATTGTCGATGATAGCATACCAGCTTGAGCCAGCTTGCTTGCTGGCAACTTCCACATCTGCAGCGTTGCCGAATGTTAGTGAGCCGAGTCTAAATCCGAGCAGCAAAAAGAGCAGCGTGAGTCCAGCGAGGACGAGCAGTATCTCGGCATAATGAGCCTGTAAGAATTCCTTGATTCGTTTCATTGCTTACTAGCTAGTATAGCAACAAATAGTATACATAAGTACTATCACTACTCGGCGAATGGATCGGAACCGTGTCGAGTATCAACAGAGAGAAACTTTTGCTTACCTTTATCAAAATATAACTCAACGTTTCCGAGCGGACCATTACGATGCTTCTTGATGAGAATATCGGTAATGTTTTTTCGTTCTGTTTCAGGATTGTAGTAATCTTCACGATAGATGAAGGCGACAATGTCGGCATCCTGCTCGATTGATCCTGATTCACGAAGGTCCGACAGCTGCGGAATCTGCGGCGTACGGCTCTCTACAGAACGGCTGAGCTGACTGAGAGATATCAAAGGGACATTTAGCTCACGGGCCATGCCCTTCAAACCGCGCGAAATTTCTGAAATTTCTTGTACGCGGTTACCATCACCGCCGAACCGGCTCCCTCCGCTCATCAACTGCAGATAGTCGACGATGACTAGTCCGAGCTGCCCTTGGTGTGATTCACGGCGGGCCTTGGTACGCATGTCGCTGACCGTAATGCCTGGCGTATCATCGATATAAATTGGCGCTTCTGATAGCACGCCCATCGCCTCTCCGAGCTTCTCAAAGTCCGAGTCACTCAAATTTCCGGTACGGAGCGCCCAGGCATCGACGCCTGATTCCATCGACAGTAAACGGTCAACCAGCTGTTCCTTACTCATTTCCAAACTAAAAATAAGCACCGGTTCTTTGGCGTCTACGGCGACATTATGCGCCAGATTCAGGACGAACGCCGTTTTACCCATTGAGGGACGGGCGGCCAAAATAAACAGGTCGGAACGCTGCAGTCCTGCCAGGATATTGTCCATATCTTTGAAGCCGGTTGGGATGCCGCGGACAGACTTTTTATCCTTATGGAGTTCATCGAGGCGCTCAAAGCTGTCGGCTAATATGTCTTCTATCGAGACGATGGTTTGCTTGACGTGTTGTTGGCTGACTTTGAACAGGCGCGTCTCAGCTTCCTCGATCAGTTCCTTGAGGCTCTTTGATTCGTCAAATCCGAGCGTGCCGATTTCATGCGATGTATGGATCAGACGGCGGCGCATTGACTTTTGAGCAACAATATCAGCGTATTGTTCTACATGCGAAGCCGTAGGGACAAAGTTAGTTAATTCGGTTATATATGCGGGACCGCCAACCATATCAAGGTATCCGGCATTTTTGAGCTGATCAGATAGTGTCAGTACGTCAATTGCCTGGCGCTTCTCATACAATGCTACGACAGCTTCATAGATATGCTGGTGCCTTGCATCAAAAAAATCTCCAGCCGAGATACTGTCAGCGATTTTGACAATGGCGTCGGCATCAATTAAGACCGCTCCAAGCAGTGATGCTTCAGCGTCGGTGTTCTGTGGTTGCGCCTTGGTACTGCGCGTTCGTTCGAGTATTTCGTCCATTGTTAGGTCCCTATCACTTCACCACCACCGAATATGTCGGTGATTGAGGTCATGGCAGGCGCGGCTCCAACAGGAGCGGCTGTAGGCATCGCGATTGCAGTTGCTGCTTGCAGTGTACACTGCACACTCACATCCTGCCCCGTAATCTGCTTAACGAAATCAGCAATAATCTGCCTGTTTTTGACTTCATTAAGACGCTTCTGGTGAAATGCAAACTTGAACTGGAGTTCGATAGAATCAGGCCCATATACCGGCTTTGCCATGCGAAGCACCCCATACAGTGTATTGTACTCTTTTTTGATGCTGTTCAAGATGTCAGGCCATGAACTATCATCCACTGCTCGGGCGATTTCCGGGCCAGTGACTGCACGGACGGTCGGTTGTGCGGCTTCAACTAGTTGGGGCGCAGGCGGCGGTACGACTACTGCTGGTAGGGCGGGCGAAGTATTTTCTGATGAGGGTTTCGGACGCTGCGTTTTAGGCGGAGTGGCTGAAGCCTGAGGTATCTTGACTGGCTGAACGACGGGAGCCGCTGCTTGCTGAGAAGCTGGACTTGCGGGCGCTCCATTGCTGCTGGGAGCCGAAGCGTCTATCAAAACAATCTCAAGCAGGCGCTCAGGACGAGGCGATGCCGGCACTTCAAGAAGTTGTCTCATGAGGGACAAGGCTCTGGTATAGTTTATCTGCAAACTATTTTCCGACAGCTGCTTGCGAAGTACAGCTGATAGCTGACGGGCAATACTAGAAGCTTGTAAGCCTTGCGTATAGAGTGCTTGTAACTGGCCCATAATCAGGCCTGCTGTCTGACCAGCCGCTACAGCCTGCATGAGGTCGATGATAGCACCGTCTGATGCAATGCCAAGCAGCCGTTCAACATCGGACTTAGTGATCGTACCGCTGCCCAGACTGCTTGCCTGGTCAAGTAAACTAATGCTGTCCCGGAACGAGCCCTCACCATGTGCCGCGAGTAGTACTACGGCGTCATCGGCGATAGCTATACCCTCTTGCTCGGCAATATGCTTGAGATGCGCAATAACGTCCGCCTGATCAACAGGCCTAAAGGTGTAGTGCTGGGTTCGGCTAACAATTGTTTCTGGTAACTTATGAGCTTCAGTTGTAGCCAGGATAAAGACGGCATGGGCTGGCGGCTCCTCTAGGGTTTTGAGGAGTGCATTGAAGGCTTCGCGCGTCAGCATGTGAACTTCATCGATGATATATACCTTATACTTACCGCTAGTCGGTGCGATATACACCTTGTCGCGAATATCACGGACTTCATCAATGCGTCGGTTGCTGGCTGCGTCTATCTCTATAATGTCCATATAGGTAGCGCCGCTCTTGTATTCAAACCCGTTAAGCTGATGGGCGAGAATACGGGCGATTGATGTTTTGCCAACACCCCTAGGTCCCGAAAAGAGGTATGCATGGCTGACGCGACCACTTTCCAATGCTTTTGTAAGCGTGGTGGTTATATGTTCCTGGCCGACAATTTCTGCGAGAGATTTCGAACGATATTTTCGGTAGAGTGCAGTCCCCATAGACTTCTTATTATACCTGTTTTGGCGGAGGGCTACGTTGTAGATTTGTTCGTAAAAAGCTTATGTTCTAGAGTGCGGCTTCGAGAGCGGCCCACTCGGCTGTGGAATCGTCTTCGGGGAGGTTGACGCTGACTTGGTCGTTCGGCTTAGCCTTGAAGTACGTAACGCTGGCGAGTAGTACTCGGAAGTGACGACCGTTGACGTCGACGAAGTAATGCCCATTCTCGAGTTTCAATGTCCCAACGACTTGCTTGCGTGGAATTGGGCCAATTTGCTTGTATAGGAAAGATCCGTCATCAGCGATAGTGAGTTTCAAGATATCGCCTTGTACCAGCTTGGATTTTGAGGCGTAATTAGCTGGAACCGGGTATGTTTTGGTGTCGGAACCTACCATGTTTTGGCCGTCAAAGACGCCTTCAATAACTTTGCCAAGCGTTTCATCACGGGCTACCGGCGTAATGCGTTCATCGTCCCCTACCAGGCTCACAAGCAGTTCAGTAGCGGCAGCTAAATTGGTTTCAGCTTCTTGAATCAGTGATCGTAATCTTTTGATTTGTTTTTCTGGTACGTCTGGCATTGTAGTTTCTCTTCCCGTGTCTCCGGTGGAAAGTTTTTGTCTGTTCCTAAGTCCTCTTATGCCCTACCGTATCATGCAGAGACAAGCCATGTCAATAACTATCTAGCGCACCATAAAAGCGCGCGCCTTGTGTTGAGTCTTAAGAAGTTGGAGCACGGGCGGAAAACAGAAGCTACAATCCATATAGAAGATACGTGCTTTTAATATGATATCAGGTGGAGTATCAGGTGGATATGCTCATGGTAAACTTAACTACACCTCAGATGCTACACGAACTCTAATCGTCAATAATTCCCTCGTCGCGAAGTTCGCGGAGAAGTCTTCGCTTCTTGGCATGTTCCTCGAGTCCTCTATTGACATATTCCAGTGGTGAAATCGAATCACCATTTGTCCGAGCATCAGTGGCTAGATCAAACATTTGTTGGCATGTAGCGTCTGCTCGGAGATGAAGTCCATGCTCAATCTGGCCATCGGCAATCATATTATTTGCTTCTTCGAACTGAACTTGACGCATGCTGAAAGAGATATCATCGACAGTCTCTTCACCAAAAACGAGTTTTTCTAAATCTCTCATCCGTCACTCCTTGATGAATGTTACTATATACCAACCTTTATGATAGTCAAACTTGTTGTCATATAGAAAACCGCTCAACGGATTGAGCGGTTTTCTCAGGTCTTTTTGAACTACTTAAGCGAGTTCGACAGATGCGCCAGCGTCTTCGAGGGCTTTCTTGGCCTTCTCAGCGTCGTCTTTGCTTGCTTTTTCAAGGACGGTCTTTGGAACGCCGTCAACAACAGCCTTTGCTTCACCAAGGCCAAGACCAGTAAGGTCCTTAACAGCCTTGATGACCGCAACTTTCTGACTTCCTGCGTCCTTCAGGACAACATCAAACTCAGTCTTTACGTCTTCTGCAGGAGCGTCGCTGCCAGCAGCAGGTCCAGCAACAGCGACAGCTGCAGCAGCTGGCTCGATGCCGTATTCATCCTTCAGGATGTTCTTCAGTTCGTTTACTTCGAGGACAGTCAAGCTCGTGAGCTGTTCTGCCAGTTTCTTCAAA
This sequence comes from Candidatus Limnocylindrales bacterium, assembly GCA_035459365.1. Lineage (GTDB taxonomy): Bacteria > Patescibacteriota > Saccharimonadia > Saccharimonadales > UBA4665 > UBA4665. The sequence goes on along the minus strand of DATHYB010000127.1, from coordinate 1,620 downwards.
TCAGCCATGTGGTTATGATTCCTTTCAATTAGTAAGATTAAGCAGTCGCCTTGTCGCGAACGCCGTCAAGCAGTGCGTGCAGGTTGCCGCCCAGACCATTGATAGAGTCGTTGAGCGGTGCGAGCAGTGTCGTAACAACGCTGCCGATAAGTACGGACTTGCTTGGAAGTGTCGCCAAAGCTTTAACTTCATCAGCCGACAAGAAGTTGCCCTCTCCGCTGATAGCGCCAATAAATTCTAGTGTTGGGTTTTTCTTGGCAAAGTCAGCGATGACTTGAGCCGGTGCGACTTCGTCTTCGGCATTGAAAGCATAGAGCAACATGCCTTCGAGGGCGCTGGTATCAACACCTTTGATGCTATCAGTTTGCTCGACTGCCTTGATCACCAAGCGGTTCTTGACGACCTTGACCTTGGTGCCATTACCTCGTGCTTCGCGGCGCAGCGCTTGCAATGCTTTAACTGTCGTACCTTCGTACTTGGTTACAACGGTCATTTTTGAAGTGCTGAGTAGTTCGGCAACTTCAGCGATAACAGTATCTTTTTTGGCTTTTGTAAGTGCCATGTAGTTCTCCGTATTACTGCGGATAAAAGACGGAATATCGACCATGATTCCGACTTGGTTGCCAAACAAAAACACCTCGTGGTCAGACCAAGAGGTGCTCAAACATCAGTGTGTATGATTGTTTGTACCTCGGTAGCATGATTAAACCTTTGGATAAATCGTCTGGTCGCTACTGTCTCTGGCAACTTATCTGTATTGTACCTGTTTTTGTTGTTTGAGTCAATCAGAGGCGAGTTCCGAGGCATACGCTCAATGCAGCGTCAAACTGAGCCGGGAGCTTTCAAAAAATCAATCACCGCCTCTGATACGCACGGCTGCACTTCATAGCCCGTTTGCTGCAGTGAAGCCTCCAAAGCGCGCTCATCTGCGTGCTCGAATCCAATCAGTACCTTACCGACATCACCGCCTTGGCCTCGGTAGTGGAACAGGCTGATGTTGTACTGCCTGCCGAGGCTCGCTAAGAAGTCGTTCAAGGCGCCAGGACGCTCAGGGAAATTGATCTCGTATATAAGTTCGCTGCTCACCATAGCTTTGCCGCCGATCATGTGGCGGACATGCTCTTTCGCGGTGTCATCACCTGACAGGTCTTTGAACCTATATGTATGGCGAGCCAACTGCTCACTGATGTGCTGCCTATCGCGGCTGCTGCTCATACCAATTCCCACAAGGATGCGGGCTGTGTCGCGGCCGCTCAACCGATATGAGAATTCGGTTATATTGTGTGTACCGATCACCTTATTACAAAGATCGGCGAGTGCGCCTGGACGTTCTGGAAGTTCAATTTCATAGAGCGCTTCCGACCCGCTTCCGAGGAGCGTTCGTTCTGCGATGAACTGCAACTTCTCGAAGCTCATATTCGCGCCGCTGCAGATGGTAGCTATCTGTCGCCCGCTCAGGTTATGTTGTTTTATGTAGCGGATGGCTCCTGCCAGGCTCAGTGCACCTGCTGGCTCAACAATACTCCGGGTTTCCTCAAAAGTACTTTTGATAGCTGCACAGATCTGATCGTTGCTGACGGTTATGATTTCATCGACATACTGCTGACAGAGTTGGAATGT
>DATHYB010000126.1:0-6073 GCA_035459365.1 Candidatus Limnocylindrales bacterium | reverse complement strand
GGTCCCAGCCTTTAATCACGCTGCCTTGACCGAGAACAAAGGCAAAAGCAGACGGCTGCGTGAAATTCTCATCGAACAATTCACCGTTTGTAGCGAGGGTGCCGTAGTACTTCATCTCCAAACAATCACCGTTTTTAGCTGTTGCACCCGAACCTTCTTCAAGGTCAGTCGACTGTAGTTCTGTAGCTGGCTCTGTTGCCGTAAACGCTTCTGGAGCCGGTAACGTTTCTTGCGGATCGGTTGACGACTGGCAAGCCTGGGCGTCGCGGGCATTGGCCGCTGGGTCTGTTTTTGGTTTGTTCTTATCCTGAATGAGCGTGACGATCACCACGACCGTCAGTGCTATCGATGTTAGAAAAAATACTATTGCCCCACTCAGCGCGAAGATTCGCTGGCCTATATCCTTCATACCTACTCCCTTTTACTCCATCAATCGTAGCACGTTTTGCAGGCGGTGCCTTATCATAGTCCGGTTATTTCTCGGCCATATCAAAAGCCTTAAGGCCCGTATCACGTTGGTCGCCGGGTTTTTGGTTTTGAAGCGCGAGTAACTGCGCATAGATTCCACCCGTACGAGCGAGCTGCTTTGGACTGCCTATTTCGTCAATGCGTCCATCCTTGAGCGTGACAATCTGATCGACATGCTGCACAGTACTCAGTCGGTGGGCAATGATGAGCGTCGTCCGACTCTTCATCAATCGTTCTAGTGCTTCTTGCACTAGCTGCTCGCTGCGACTATCCAAGCTACTTGTTGCTTCATCAAGAATCAAAATCGGAGCATTCTTGAGGAGCGCCCTGGCAATTGCGACTCGTTGCTTTTGGCCTCCGCTTAAGCGAACTCCTCGTTCGCCTATTGTTGTATCGTAGCCATGCTCAAGCTTCTCGATGAATTCATGCGCATTCGCATCCCGGGCTGCCTGAATGATTTCTGCATCAGTCGCTTCCGGCCGACCATAGGCAATATTTTCTCGAACAGTTCCACTAAATAAAGCCGGCTCCTGGAAAACCACGCCAATCTGACGGCGTAGTGATGCTTGCGTCACATCCATGATATTTTGGCCATCGATTTCGATTGTTCCGCCGGTCGGCTGATAAAGCCGCAGGAGCAGATTAGTAAGTGTCGTCTTGCCCTCGCCGCTCTCACCAACCAGCGCAACCTTGGTATGCGGCTTGATTGCCAGGTCAACACCTTTCAAAACGGGCTTGTCACTGGTATACCGAAATACAACATCACGAAATGTAATTGCCCCCTTCTTGATACGTAAAGCAGGGGCAGCCGGTTTATCAGTAATAGTTGGCTCCAGCCGCATAACCTCGAAATAATCCTTGCTATCGGCGATTGCCCGCTGGGTACGGTCTACCAGCATACTAATCGTAAATATAGGTATTCGAATTTGCATGGCATACAGCACCAAGGTCACAACTGCCCCCGGGGTAAGCCGGCCACGAGCTCCTTCATAAAAGATATATAGGTATATCAGGAAAAAGAGTATGCCGAGCACGATCCGCCGGTAGATATCATGTGTGTGCCAATATTTCGACTGCGGCTTGTTTACATCCAAAGCTTTTTTGTACTGCTGGTCGAAGTGCCGCAGCTCCAGCCGTTGGCCGATGAAACTTTTGACGACCTTCACTTGGTTGATAACCTCACCAAACCGGCCCGTCGCTAGGTCCAGCGCCTGGTTCTTCTCGCCCTGCCACGCCTGCCACTTGGCACTACTGCGCGTCGTCAGCCATATATAGATAGGATAAATCGTCAGCATGATCAGCGCTGTCGGCCAACTGTAGTACGCGACAATCACCAGCATAAAAACGGTCGAGAACAGGAACTGCAGGAAGGCATTACTCATCATCTGCACAAAATCTGTTATCTGGTTAATCGACCGGTTCAAACGGTTGATGATCGTTCCGGTGAGTTCCGTGTCGTAATAACTTTGTGGCAGCTCAAGGAGATGGGCAAAGTAGCGGCGGCTGAGCAAACGGTTCAATTTGAGAGACAACTGGTCGCCGTAGTACCCGCCAATATTACTAAACACGGTCACTGCTACGTCTATCACAAATATCAAGACAGCCAGTAGCAGTACATAGCGCATATTCGTGCCTGTTCCCTTGCGTATCTCATCAATCACCCAACCAATAAACAGCGGCTGCAGAAGCGTCAAAATACTCAGCAGCACCGTAAATACGCCAATGACGACATAGTAGCGCCAGAGAGATTTCGCAAAAGAGAGGATATTGAACAGAGGTTTCAAATGATACTCCTTTTTACGTAGTTAGAAGTAGTATACGTTGTCCGGCCATGCATTAATATTAGCTGAGGTGCTGGCTGGCAGGCCGCTTGAACGACAATTGAATGACAGTCTCTTACAATTTATTTGTAGGCGTAACACAGATGTTCTATAACTAATCATATGTCTCCGGGGACTTCCCGTGATGACACGTACGCCTCATCTCGAGCATTGGAGTAGCGCCATGCGCTTCAACACCATGCACCTCGATCAGCAGAAGGTCCTGTCTTGGTTCATCGGCTTTTCTGTCGGGGTCATCGCACTGATCCTCGCGATGGTGATGACTGATCTGCCCTTGGTTGGCGTCATCCTGACGGCCATACTCGCAAGCTATGTGGCGAGCGGCATATTCAAGGTCGTCAAGGCTGCGCCACGTTCTCAGTGGATCATTGGTGCAGCTGGAGCTAGTCTCGGACTCCTCATCAGCATCTGGATCGTCATGACAGCCGAAGAACCGTTGCCTTGGTGGTCGGTCATCGTCATCACCGCACCGTTCCTGGTCGTCGGCTGGACGTTCTCGGGTTTGCTGATCCGGAAACGACAAACTCGGCAACCATCGGCCGCCCGACGACGAATCCCAGCCAAGAACTGCCACATCGGCGAGGAGGAACTCGACAGCATACGGCACGTGCTAACCGTCGACCCCGGCGACCCTCAGCGGTCCGAAACGTCTATCGGCTTCGTCGGCAAGTGGCGCTGGACCAGGGCCCTCTACAACATGTGGCTCCCCTGCCTCGTCACCGTCCTGATGTTTTGGACTGCCGCACGAAATCCTGGATGGGAGTTCATGGTCGAGCTGGTCACGACCGCCGGACCCCGCTGGTTGTGGGCCCTGGCATTCGTGGTATTCGGGATCTGGTTCTGGATCCGGCGCAAGCGCTTGATCGAGCGGATCAGCTTCACGAAACTGCTCGGTCTTGGTGCTGTCGTCAGCCTCTGGGGCTTCCTGGGGCGTCCTGGCTACGACACGATCAGAGAGGGCTTCACGTCAGATGGTTCCCGCGCAATCTGGTTCTACCTCGGCTGCATTGCTGCTGCCTGGGCCTGGCTCAACTGGGCTGACTGGAGGTGGGGATACATCGTCAAGACCGACAAGCGCGTCATGATCCTCCGCAAAGGGCCGATCTGGCTCCCCGACAAGCACAAGGAGATCTTCATCCAGGACATCATCACCTGCGAAGCGGTTGAGTCCCAAGGGGGCATGTTCATCGGTGAAGCTGGGGTCAGTATCGACGGAGCAGGTACCGAGGACGCCGTTTTCCACGAGATGTACCCCATGGAATACGGCCAACACGCTGAGCTCGCCCAGGAGGTCAACTTCTCGAAGTAGGCTACAGGGCAGCGGCAAGATGAGGCGTGCGACGGTCTTGGTGATGGAAGCTCTTCTGAAGCAATTCAGATACCATCATCAAGACCAGCACACTACGTTATATACTACACAATGCGCGCATCAAGCTTTGCTGAAACATTTTCTGCCGCGCGCTGTAGGACGCCTGTAACTTCGGCATCAGTCAGCGTCCTGCTATCTGAGGCAATAGTGAGCCGGAATGTTATCTGTTTATGAGCCACATCATCCTCCCGCTGGAAGATGTCAATGAGACCAAGTTTCATCAGCCCGTATGCTGACGATTCAGTCTGGAGAGCATCCCGAAGTGTCGCATGTACCGCTTCATACGGCGTATCCGCACTGACGCGGAGACAGACATCCTGCTCTATCTTTGGGAAACGTGGCACGGGCACATACGAAGATTGATTTGAAAGCTTCAAGGCAGCTGTATCAATTTCAAAACCGGCTGCAAACTCGGGTAATTTGAACGCCCGCCGCACTGTCGCTTTATATTCGCCGACAACGCCGATCACCGTATCACCGCAGGAAACTACGGCACTGCGGTTTGGCTCGAACGGCGCTAGCAGCTGATGCATTGGCAAACTTTCAGGCTCAAACTGATGCAGCGGCTGATATGTCAGCTTCATATCACTCCCTAGAGTGCTTAGCACTGTATCGAGATAGAGCCGCGCCTGGTAGTATGAGGCGCCCGCGTACGATTGAGCCGCTTTGGGAGTTGCCGCAAAAACAAGCGCCAAGCGGTTAAACTCTTCCGGGAGACCATCTGCATCGAGCTGGCCTTTGACATGGGATTTCCCAAGCTCATAGAGCGCCATTGTGTCATACCCTGCCCGGACATTAGTGTGGACTCTGTCCAGCAGGCTTGGCGTGAGGCTCAGGCGGTAGTACTGCAGGTCAGGACTGAGTGCATTACTGAGTTGGTAGGCCTGCGTTGGATCTTGCCCAGCACGCGTCAGTAACCGCTCATGCACAAAGCTGTATGTCAGGAGCTCATTCGCGCCGGATTGGCGCAGTGTCTTTCGGAGTGCCGCTTTGAGTGCTAGGCGCTCGTTCTGAACTGCCGGAATGAGGTCCCGCTTCGGAAGCTGCAACGGCAGCTTATCAAAGCCATGCAGTCTCCCCACTTCTTCGACGATGTCTTCGGGAATTTCTATATCTGTTCGCCAGAATGGCGCCCGGATCGTCAGGATGTCGGTTTCAATCTTAGTACCGTCAGTTTCGTCAACCATGGTACGTCGGATGTCTTCAACTTTGCATTCAACATTCATAAGCAGCTGCACAATGTCTTCAGTTGCAAGCTCTAGGCCAAGCCGCTGGTTGATAAACGCCACTTCAACAGACACGTCAGGGCGGACAGCACGCCTCTCAAGCACATCATGACCGAGATGCACGTCGTCTACAACTGGACCAGCCACGCGGCCGTCAGTATACCTTTCAAAGTCTCGAACAACCCGAGCCGCCACTGCCCGGTTCTGCAGCGGAGACTGGCCTTTGTTGAAGCGCGTCACCGCATCTGAGAAAATGCCATGCGCCATCGAGGTGCGCCGGATGGAGTACATATCAAAGCTGGCGCACTCCAGGATGATTCTAGTCGTCGTGGCGTCAACTTCGGTATCGCCGCCACCCATAACGCCGCCCAGCCCAATAGCTCGAGTCGCAGACGCTATCAAGATGGCATCTGCACGCGGAGTGATGTCTTTGCCGTTCAGCAGAGTGAGCCGTTCAGACTCGTGCGGGTTGCGGACGACAATGGTAGCCGCGGTAGCACCGGGATCTTGAGCGACGACTTTATCGTAGTCATAGGCATGGAGCGGCTGGCCAGTCAGGAGCATGTAGTAGTTCGTTAGGTCCACGACGTTGTTGATCGGACGAAGGCCAACTTTGCTCAGTTCGATCTGCAGCCAAACGGGGCTCGGTGCAACTTTGATACTGTCCAAAGGCACAACTACAAACCGTGGCACCAGCTCTGGTATCTCATTACGGACTGTGACCTGCATGGCTCCAGCTGACGATTCTGGCAGTGGCGCGTCAGCCGTATACCAGGACGGACTCTGGTAGGCCTGTCCCTGTATACCGGCAATTTCCCTGGCAACGCCCAGCCAGCCGAAGCAATCAGGTCGATGGGTGAACATCTTATTTTCAATGTCTATAACCGCGTCATCAACGAGGCCGTAGTACGCACCAAAAGCCGTTCCGGGTTCAATTGCCTCATCGAGCTCGAGTATTCCTTCGTGACTGTCGCCGATCGCCAGTTCTTTTGGACTGGCTAGCATACCATTACTGGTAATCCCGCGCAGTTCACGAGCACCCAGCACAAATGGATCGCCCTCATAGGTACTCGGTACTGTCGCACCCGGCGGCAACCAGACGACCAACATTCCTGCCTGGACGTTCGGTGCACCGCAGACAACTTGCACGAGTCCTGCATCATTTCGGT
>DATHYB010000125.1:0-5997 GCA_035459365.1 Candidatus Limnocylindrales bacterium | reverse complement strand
CGGCTCGTCAAGAATCACAAGGTCAGGTTGTTTGACAAGTGCCCTACCGATGGCCACCCAGCACTGCTCACCTCCTGATAAGGTTTTTGTCTTTCTTTCGAGCAAGTCTACGATACCAAGTTCGAGGGCTACATGCCCTGCGCGTTCTGATATCTCACGCTGGCTCCACGTGCCACCGATGCCTTCAGTAATTCGCGTAAGATTCTCCCAAGCCGTCCGATTTTTAGCGAGTGAAGGGTCCTGAGTTGCAACACTAACGCGTTCGGCTATCACCTGCCGAGTTGTTTTCGGCTTCATGTCCTGAAGCGAAGAGCCAAACAAAACAACATCACCCGTCGTCGGCCGTTCCAGGTCAGCGAGCATGCGGACACACGTGGACTTCCCTGATCCACTTGGTCCGGTGATCAGAAGTGTCTCACCATGCTGAACTTCCAGATCAACTCCACGTACGATCTGCTTACCATTAACAGTCTTTGTCACGTCATACAGTCCGGCCACAACATACGGTTTTTGATTCTTCATGTCAGGATTGATCATTTCATGCATTTCTATACCCTTGTTCCATCTCTCTTGTCTACAATTCTCTCAGGGCGAAGCACCTTCAGTACCGTGCCTCCGACAGGGCCAAGAATACCGACGGCTGCGCCGACCGCTGCTTCCTTTGGACCGACGCCGGCTTGCAGTCCGGATTCTGTGAATCCGACCAGTGGTGTTGCGGCCGCCGCTGCACCGACACCAAGCACAGTGGCAGCCAAACCGTCTTTAGTAGCGCGCATAATTTCGGTTGCTCGTAGCGTACTCATAGATTGACCATTGGCGAGGTTCATCGACCATTCGCGTCGGTTCCGGAAAAGGCGGGCGCCCATCGCGCCTGCCATTGCAGCACCCGCAAAACCAAATGCTACGAGCGACAAATTATTCGTGATCGGCTCCACATTCGCCATCCAAAATCTTTCGCTGTTATCAATGTATGTATCCTGTGAGATGACAGCTGCTACTTCATCGTGCGTATTCACTGCGTCAAGAATGTCTGCAGCAACTTCTACAGAACTTTCAAGAGCAACTCCATGCACAGGTGCTGCGTCAACTTTCTTGATGCAGCTCGCCATCGCTTGGCGATCCATAGCAATGGCAATACGGTTGATCGCCGAAGCGTCTTGACTATGCATTACTACCTCTGCAGGCGTGCCGTTTACCTTAACTGCCGACCCAATGGCGATGTCCGCCGTTTCATCGACCGCGATTGGTATGCTTTTACAGCCCTCAGCCATGGTCCAGTGTAGTGGCGAAGTTTGAGGTGTATCAATACCGATCGCCAATGAGGAAAGCGTCGTTTCGTTATCTTGAATATCACCCAGCAGCAAGTCAAATGGGGCAGCTTGAACGCCACGTTCAGCAGCTTCTTTTTGTACTGATGCAGTCAATTCGCGACTTACCCAACTTTCTTTCATAGGCATCGTATCTTCGGATTGAACCACATAGGCTTCTCCCGGAGCAAAATCGCTGAAAGCCTCAATCGCTCGGCTAGGTCCCTCTGTGACTTCTGTGCCAATACTTGAGGAGAAAGTTGCAAGACCAGCCCCAGCTGCAGCAAGCACGGGGATACTGCCAGCGACGGTAGCTTCGAGTACTCTCTGGTAGCGCCGTGGCTGCGCAGGGCCAGTATCTGACATTTCGCTGGAAGATTCTGCGTCAATAAAGCGGGTCCACGTCGACCGTGATGAGGCAAGTTTTGCTCCACCAACCATCAAGAGCGCCAGTGGCGCGACAACGGCTCCAGTCTTGGCCAGTCCGTCGTCCACACTATTGAGGACATCTTGCGATGATTGTTCGAATGGAACGTCGAGAGTGACCTTAAAGTCCGGCACTTCGTCCGCAGCAACTGCACCGCCCAGACCAAGCGACATAACCACAAGAGCGCCCCCAATGTATTGGCGGCTGCGGCTTACCTGATTATCGTGCTCAATAAGGTGTTGGATTTTGGCGATATCCACAGTCTGAGATTGCTGGTGGTCAATTTCACTCATTGCGCTGATTATAACAGTTGTTATGCTTTTAGTCAATATGGGCATCCCCCTTTATCTGTGATACCTTGAGCATATGCTGAAAATCGCCATAATTGAAGATGATCCTGCCATTTCTCAAATGTACCGTTTCAAGTTTGAAGCCGAGTGCTACGAAGTTGATACGGCCGAGAACGGCAAACTAGGACTCGAACTCTTAGAGAAATTCCGTCCTGACATCGTACTCCTTGACCTGATGATGCCGGAAATGACCGGCGACGAGATGCTGGCTCAGCTGCGCCAGATGCCGTGGGGCAAGGACATCAAGGTGGTCATCCTGACCAACAAGGGTGAACAGGAAATTCCGGATGAAGTGAGGGCGCTCAATGTGAGCGCCGTTATTTTAAAGGCGAATATGACGCCGCGCCAGGTTGCTGAGCTGGTAAAGGAGCAGTTGAAGACGTAATGAACATTGCGCTGCTTGGCTTTGACCTGCAGGGACGGTCGGCGTATGAGTACTGGAACCGTGACGGCAATTCGCTGACAATCTGTGATCGCAATCCGAATGTTGTAGTTCCGGAGGGTGCCGATTCACAATTGGGCGATGGCTACCTTCAGAATCTTGACCGGTTTGACCTGCTGGTTCGGACGCCCGGCCTGCATCCGCGTGATATTGTCGCCGCTAACCCTGATGCGCTGGATATCCTGGATAAGGTAACAACGAATACGGATGAATTTCTGCGCGTGTGTCCAACGAAAAATGTCATTGGCGTCACGGGAACAAAAGGTAAAGGCACGACCAGCACCTTGATCGCCAAGATGCTTGAGGCGTCCGGCGAATGGGTGCATCTCGGCGGCAACATTGGTATTCCACCGCTCGAACTTTTGAAAAATGACATTCAGCCAGACGAGTGGGTAGTACTGGAACTCGCGAACTTCCAGCTGATCGACCTGAAGCACTCGCCGCACATTGCGGTCTGCCTGATGGTCGTGCCGGAGCACATGGACTGGCACACGGATATGCAGGAATATGTCACGGCCAAGGCACAGCTCTTCCGCTGGCAATCTGAAAACGGCATTGCCATTCACTACGCCCGGAACGAACATTCATCCCTGATAGCCGCTGCGAGTCCTGGCTCTAAAATTCCGTATATGGAAGCACCGGGCGCCAAGGTGATTGACGGCGTCATCACTATTGCCGGCCAACAGGTATGTCGAACTGACGAAATCAAGCTCCTCGGTGAACATAACTGGCAAAACATTTGCGCTGCCGTGACTGCCGTCTGGCAAGTGACCCGAGATTGCGAAGCTATGCGTAAGGTGGCGACGACATTCAGCGGCCTGGAACACCGGCTCGAGTTTGTCCGCGAGCTCAGCGGCGTGAAATACTATGATGATTCATTTGGGACGACGCCCGAGACGGCTATCGTTGCCATGCAGGCGTTCGAGGAACCAAAAGTCGTTATCTTGGGAGGCTCAGACAAGGGAGCTACGTACGAATCGCTCGCCGAAACCGTCGCACGCAGCAACGTCCGGCAGACTATTCTCATCGGTGTAACGGCACCAGCCATTGAGCGAGCACTACGGGCAGCCGGCTTTTCAAATATTCAGACCGGCGCTCAAAATATGGCCGAAATAGTCGCTCAAGCCAGATCAGCTGCACAGCTGGGAGACACCGTCCTACTGTCCACGGGCTGCGCAAGCTTCGATATGTTCAGAAATTACAAAGACCGCGGCAATCAGTTCAAGCAGATCGTGTCTGAGTTGTAAAATTTTGAGGTAGAGTCAATTTAGACCGCGCCCGTATGTTTATCACTCATCAACTGCTCTAAACGCTTGATAATTGCCGGTTCCGGCTGGATAACCAGTGCTCGGCCGGCGCAGAGTGTGGCAATCTCCTGCTCTATCCAGTGATAGTGCGTACAGCCGAGTACGATAACATCTGCCTTCCGATCCAGGCAGGCCGAGATACGCTCGTCAATCTTATCCCTCTCGACTTGCTTCTGCTCAATCATGGCTGCCCAGTCACTACAATCCGGCTCTAGTACGATGACATCAGGGGCATAGGTGCGTTTTAGCCAGGCATAGCGGTCGCTCGCAAGCGTAGCGGGAGTGGCGCAGACCGCAATGACGCCCGTACGGGTTAACTGCGCGGCCGGCTTCACCATTGGCTCCATGGCTACTAGTGGTACATCAAGACGTTCTCTCAAAATATCGATCAAGGTCGTAGACACCGTATTGCAAGCGATGACGATGATCCCGCAACCGGTTTCGGCCATGTCGCGAAGGATAGGCTCGACATACTTCAATACTTCGTCTGGTGTTTTTGAACCATATGGCACATGCTCGTGATCGTCCCGGTAGACAACCGTATGTTCAGGCAACGCCCGCTCAATCGCCTGCGCCACCGACAAGCCGCCTACCCCCGAATCGAAAACACCGATTTTCATGCGGTAGGTACCCTCGCTGCTGATCCTTCATTATTTATACGATGTGGAAGGCATTCTTGCACCACGGCTCGTTGCTCAAGATACTCTGGTAGAACAGCCCTGTCTCCTTCCTGGCCCTGGTCCCAAATTGAGACCAGTCCGACCGCCCTCTCCCCCACTCCAGGCAGCTTGAGGACGCCTAGAACATCGAGACGGTCCGAAACCACGGATCCAACCAGGGCAATGCGGCCATAAAACGGCACCAATGTCTGTCCGAGGCCTTTGAAATATGGCTCTCCAGTTTCAGATTCGACAAGGGGTAGGCAGTGAACTCCACGGGCCCTTGCCACGTCTCGGGCGTAACGGGAAGAATCTTCGGAAATACCGATAACGAGGTCTGGCCGGAGTCCTGCAACAAGCATAGTTAGGGCGGTAACTACTCGGCCATGTCGCTCAGGGCATGTTCGCAGTTGCTTGTAACTTAGGCCTGTATCTGCTCCCTGATCTAGGCTGCTTTGCAGAAGCGGATCTGAGTAAACAAGTCCGACTCTAAAGAGTTCATCCCTGAGCAGCTGCATCTTCTACGTTCGCCCGGCAAGCGCGGATGACATTATCAAACAGTGCGCAGACGGTCAGCGGGCCAACACCGCCCTTGGTTGGCGTAATCGTGAGATCAGTACGCTCATACAAGTCTGCTGCGACGTCACCAACCGTTTTGCCGCCTTCACCTGCTACCCCAGCGTCCACGACAACAGCACCCGGTTTGACCATGTCAGCAGTTAGAATACCGGGGTTTCCGGTTGCCGTCACAATAATGTCTGCTTGCAATGTCTCAGCTTTCAGATCGGACGTTTTGCGGTCAGCAACGTGTACATCATAGCCGCTGGCTCGTAGGACTCGTTCGAGTGGCGCACCGACCAGTTTGCCCCGACCGATGAGGAGAATCCGCTTACCCTGCAGGTCAATATTGTAGCCGGCCAGCAGCCACAGGATGGCCATTGGGGTCGCTGGGTCAAATACTGCCCTAGCGCCGAGAGCGTCGACGTCCTTGTGTGGATCGACAAGGTTGACGACCATATCCGTCTCTTCAGGTCGCTCGAGTGGCAGCTGCACAATGATTCCCTGCACCGATTCGTCGTGATTGAGCGCAGCGATGACCTCCAGTGCTTGGTCCTGTCGAATACGGTGAATATCTACATCGATCAGAATATCCGCACCGTACGCCGTTTTCATGCGCATATACACATCAATCACCGGATTCTCAACCGTAACAACAATTGCCAGCTTCGGAACAATGTCATGCGCTTGCCGCAGCGCCCGGACCTGCCGCGCCTGCCGTTCTTTGATGTAGTCGGCCAGTTCTTTGCCATTGAGCAACTTCATGGCCCTATTGTAACAGAGACGGCGTTACACGAATGCAGCTGTACAATATAACGCTTGTGGTTATAATAACTGATATATAGTTTGTAAGGAGATACAATGTACCCTCAAGATCCCTCATACGGGCAACCATCAGTCCCTGAGTCAGTTGGATATCAAAATCCAAACCCTTCTTGGAGCCCCAC
>DATHYB010000124.1:0-3251 GCA_035459365.1 Candidatus Limnocylindrales bacterium | reverse complement strand
CCCCCGTTGACGGCGTATTCGGCGCCCGCTGGTTGATCTGGTCAGCGGTGCCATAGTCGATCATGCCTTCGTCGCTGCCGCCTTTGAAGTCGGCGGTTGTGGTCACGACGACGCTCGGGTCGATGCTGAGCGGGTACTTTTGGTGCTCGAGATTCCGGGCCGTAAGCGTGAGCTTGTCTCCCTCTAGCTTGAAAGATACATCTTTGTAATTCTTCTGCTTGGCTGCATCTATGAGGTACGGCGCCGGTAACACGAAAGCCAAATGCTCCTTTTTGCCATTCTTTCGTGCCTTCTCGATCAGGCCCTTGCTCTTGTCATCAGAAATCTGCAGATTGCCAAAAAGATACGGATTCGCGCTAAAGATTCCCACCGCTCCGTCCGGCATGAGACGGGCCTCGAGCTCAGGGCCGAGGTCGAGTTTCCATGAGTATGTCGCTACCCCGCCCTTTGGTACCCGAGACAGAATAATATCTTCTTTAATGCCATTTTTCTTGAATGTATACACATGGCTGCTGCCAAGACCTTCCGGATATACAACCCGGCCCTCGTCGTACTTGCCAACTTCAGTATCAAACTGCGGAATCAGTCTGAACTGCCGTTCCTTTTTAGCATCACTGAATGTCATACCGCCTCCGGGTTGCCTGCTCAACGTGGCCATATACGGAGCTTGACCAGTAGCATCCACCCCCGAGGATACCGTAACGGACTGTTTTTTGCCGTAGGTACTTTCACCGTGGTTGTAGCTGATCGTACCGTCCTGTACCTTGACAAACTTCTGGTCTATCGAGGCGGTGCCAATCAGCTTTATTTCGTTTGGTGATAAATTATAGAGTTGGTGTTGGTGCCAGGCGGTAAATCCAACCAGCCCGGCGACTACCAGCGTGAGCGATGCAATCAGACGCGCCCTGGGTGAAAGCCGCATAAATGCAGCGGCCCAACCACCTGCCGCTCTCTTAAAGTCCGGCCGCTTTACTCGCATGAGCTTTCCAAACCCGTTGTCTCGCATAAATTCCCTTATGTTTATTTTAGCAATAAGCTGTCTTGGCTACAAACTTACTACGTGACAAAACATTTAGAATCTACTCGACGTGGTAGGTACTATTGCTTATATTTAGGATATATATGCAAAGTCGCACACTCCTTATGCTCGTAGCCCTATTACTGGGGACAAACGTACTGACTGGCTTCGCCTGGGCTCAGAATAGGTCGGCGACAGCAACGGTCCACAGCGGCCGCAACCAAGAAGCATACGGTTTGCTCGCCAACCGCATTTTCGCCGAAGATGCCAATGACGTCATCATCAACTTTTCTCCGCTTCGAACCGCGCTGAATATGTACTTCGACAAGAACATACCCGAGCGCCATAGCTTTTACTTCGAGTACTTGCCGACTGGCACGTCAATCCGCATCAACAGCAATGAAGAGCTCATAGGCGCGTCCCTACTCAAGCTGCCTGTTGTCATGAATCTCTACAAAGCACAGGAACTCGGAAAAGTCCGACTAGACCAGACTGTTACTCTCAAACAAGAGTGGCTCGATGCCGATTTCGGCACCCTCTACAAGCGCGGCGCCGGGGCAAAAATCATGCTCCAACAAGCAGCCGATATGGTACTGCAAGAATCAGACAATACCGCAGTAAACGCTATCCTGGATACGGTCAATCCCCTGCTCGGCCCAGAAGAACACGCCCTCGTGGAACTTGATACGCCACACACTATCGTTGAACGAAACAGGGTGGAGATTGGCGCCCAACCGTACAGTTCGCTCCTTAAGTGCCTGTATTTTTCCTGCTTTCTCAATGAGAACCATTCTCAAATGATTTTGGAGCGGATGACGAAGGCTGAAGATTACGGCAGGATTGCCGCCGGCGTACCTGACTCCATTCCCGTTGCCCACAAAATAGGCACCTTCAGCACCGTGACGCAAGGAGATTGCGGGATAGTATATAACGAAACCCGGCCCTTTATCGTTTGTATGCTGCTCGACGAGCCTGATCCTGAGGCCAGTCGGCACATCAAAGAAGTAACGGCGTTGATTTATCAGTACGTTTCTTCCAGCCAACACAATACCGATAACGACCGCTAGCCGCCCGTCTGCCTATCTAGAAAGCATTATAGCTACAGTAACTTCCCTGCTTAATAGTATGCGTCGACGTGGCAACTTCGTTCCTGAAACGTAGTTGCAGCGTACCGGCAGTTGCGCCGTTCCGGAGTAGTCCCGTCACCTTGATGCCGTTGCCCGGAGTCGTCGTAGCGCTCGTCGCAGTGACGCTACCACCATCATTAACATTCCACTGGCTACCGCCGGTAGCTGTTACGGAAGTTGCTCCGAATGTCTGGCCTACGAACAAATTAGGAGTGGCCGGTGCTGTCGCCGAGACCAACCAACAGTTGGTCGTGGCTCCTGCCTGGTAGAATATATTGCATTCGAAGCGGTAGTTGCCGTTAGCCACAACTGGCCAGCCAAGGTCGGTTATGTCCACGAAGCTCGTTGCAGCATGACCCTGATCGGCAGTTTTGTGGATATACACCTCGCCGCCGATGCAGTTCTTCCAGGCATCACCCTCGTAGCAACGGAATTTGCCTGTACTTGAGTTGTAATACATTGCCCCGTTGCTACCCGTAGGGTCTCCCGCGTCAGTCTTAGTGTCGAGTACTAGCAGCACACCGATAGTGTCGCTGACACCAAGCGTAATGGTATTGGCAGTCGAATCAAGGCTAATCTTGGCAGTGCCGGTGCCGGATTGCAGGGTTAGAAGCGTTGCCGTCGAGCCGGAAGCCAGCGTCAGGGCCCCTGCCCCGGTGATATTACCCACGCTACTGAGCGAACCGCCATTGATAACTAGCCCATTGATTGTATTACCAGTCACGGCTGCCGTGATGGCACCATTAGCGCTGACAGCGAACTGGTTAGCGCCAGCTTTTTGAAGTTCAAGCAGGTTGCCAGTGGCCGCCGAGGCGGTCTGGTTGAAACGGGCCATGACCGTTGAGTTAGCGCCAGTTGTCGTGGAGTTATCCGTCAGGTTCAGCAGGCTGCCGCTGATGTTATTGGCGCCGGCGGTCAGTGTCCGCGTGAAGTTGAAATCGTTCGTACTGTAAGCGGCAGCAGGCGAAAAGGTTTTGACGATGTTGAGCTTATCTGCCTCGGCCGAAAGCTTCATATTGATCGTGCCGCTGCCGCTACCCAAGCGAGTAACACCGGCTGAAGCAGCAAAGACCGCCGTGTTGCCGGAGTAGGAGATCGATGCATAG
>DATHYB010000123.1:0-4188 GCA_035459365.1 Candidatus Limnocylindrales bacterium | reverse complement strand
CGCTTTCCGGCCCGGGGATGTGCCACAGTCCGGTACCGTTGATGACAATGTCGGCGTCACTAGGCAATGCGAACTTGTATTGCTCTACAACCGGCGTAATCACCACCTTGATCAGTTCTTCCCTCACCTGCTCGGCACTTGTCTGCTCGTCGTGCGCGACGGCTGCTACCAGTTTCTCGATGGCAACCGGCTTGCCGTTTTCGTAGCGCACCGTCACCTGCGCCTTGCCGTCCGGACGCAACCAGTCCAGCTCGCCACCCGTGCGTGCCTCGTCTATCCGCCGTGTTAAGGCATGCGCCAGGGCGATGGGCAGCGGCATGAGCTCTGGAGTTTCATTTATGGCAAAGCCGAACATCATACCCTGGTCGCCCGCCCCGATGTCGCCGCTGCGGTCGACACCAAGCGCAATTTCCAGCGACTGCTGGTGCACGTCATTGCTGAATTCCGACTCGACGCTGAAACCCCAGGCCGGCACCGTATAGCCAAGCTCCGCCACCTTCTGGCGCACGATTTTTTCAAAATTGATGTCTGCCGAGGTCCTTATTTCGCCGAACAAGGCGATCTTATTGGCGCCGGCGACCGTCTCGATACCGGTTCTGGACGACGGGTCCTGTGCCAGTGCCGCGTCGACAATGGCATCCGAAATAGCATCACAAATCTTGTCCGGATGACCGGCGCAGACTGACTCACTCGTGAACAGTGTTACCCCGTTAGTAGAATCTGACATAAAAATATCCTTTCTGCATATACAGGCATGACAGCGGAAAGGATATTGGAGCAAATGCAACATCTTCCCCGCGGCCGTACGCCGATGCGGGCTAGAAGGAGCACCTTGCATGCGCTTGGGCGTAGCGGCCCTATGCAGGTTGCTGGCAGGTCATCGAGCTAGTCCTCTTACTGCCTCTGTATATTGTTAGTTGTTAAGCCTAAGCAGCATACCACAGAAGCCCGCAAGCGGCCAAACGGCATTGCCGCGACTGCACTGGCTTTTGCGACGGGTACTAGATTTTAGCCTTCTTTTCCGTTATAATCTCCGAAGTTAACCAGATAGATACCAGGTTCCAATGGGGATTGGCCAAGTGGTAAGGCACCGGGTTCTGGTCCCGTGATCGGGGGTTCGAATCCCTCATCCCCAGCCAATAAAAAAGCATCTGCATTTGTAGGTGCTTTTTTATTGCTTGAGTGGTTATGAACACTCGATCCAGGCAGCTTTAGCTGGACGAGATCGGGGGTTCGGTCGGCAAAGCGAAGCGCAGAAGCTTGCTTCGAGCACCTCTGCTGCCGTGCGATTATCCCTGCCTGCGGCACATTTCATGAGCATCCCCAGCCATAAAGCTTGTGCTGGATGACATCCCTTACGGAGGCCTTTTTATTTTTTATGATAAGTTCATGAAAAATCTAAATCTTATTATTAGATAGGTTGACCGAGAGATCTTCACGCAATTACTGGATGGTACAAAAACTATAGATACGTGAGCTGCTACAAGCAAATACAGAACTGTTGATATTGGCGATACCCTGACTTTTTGCTTGTGGTACCGATAAACTAGTTAAAACAGTAGTAAAAGTTGAGCTATTCAGTAGTCTTCAAGACATATACAATCAAATTCCAATCAATTCAGTTCTTCCTAATGCAAAAAGTATGCAGGAAGCTGAAAATATTCATTTCAGCTTTCCTGGCTATAAAGATAAGATTCAAGCAAATGGTATCATGGCCTTTAGCTTAATGTCATAATCGGCCAACCAAAAAGTTGTGAAGTACATCAACGATGGTCAGCCATGTTCCAAGCTTCTACAGACATAATGAAACCATTACGACTATGTCGAATTACTTCATCCCAATCTCTAACTGCGTGGCAGCCTCGACGGAAATGTCAGGCTCAGGAACACTCGCTTCGTTCAAGTCCAAATCCATTACAAATTCGCCGCGCAAATATCTCTTCATATTGTCATAACTCATTCTTCGTATTTTTAGTACTTGTAAGTTATCTAGTAATATTTGCACCTCCTGATCCTCGTCTCGGTAAATCTTTCTATCAACAATTATCCAATCGGGGTTATCTACTATTTTACTTTTGGTAACGCGATACAATTTATGTGAATACGTATCATGAAAAGGATTGGCTGCTAAAAGGAAGGTGTGTTTTCCATACTTTAGGCCTGCATGTTCATATTGAAAGAAATATTTATCCGGTACCATACCGGTCGCATACACTAACCCTACACATAAAGCGCCCACCTTACTACCTGGCTTTTCCTTCCACATTTGTTTGCAAAAAGTTTTGGCATATTCAAAATTCCTTCGACGAGTTCGCCTTTCGACAATCGCCCTATATTGGGAGCCTTTGATAATATAATTTTGATACTCTTCTTTGTCGGTAAAGACCCATTCTTCCATATCAAGCGGCATCAATTGCCTTATGAACCCGTCAGCTTTCAGTTTATCCTGCAATTTCCTAACCTCGATTCGGCGCTTCAATATGTCGCATACAAATATTTCCAATGGTAATTCAACTCGGCAATTTTCTCCATTTTGTAAAAAATTGAAGCTAATGATAGGTCGCTGATCCTTAAGGCTTTCCAGGTTTATGGTCGGGACATCTTTCTGCCAGCTTTGATGAGACTTTCGCGCTACCCAAATAGTAGTATCAATACCACTTTGTTCATGTCGTAACGTTTTTTCTCTAACCCTATCAGCACTCGTACTCGATAACTGCGGCTCGAAGGCTATTTTATGCCGGCCATCAGGGGCGATGCAAAGTACGTCAGGCCGAATGCCGATACTGCTCGTATCTTCCACAACGGCATCCCATCCACATGATCGGGCAGCTACCGCGATGAATGATTTTAAGAAGAGATGCTCTTCCGATTCGCCACTGCTCTTCGTAGGACATCCTTCAGACTGTCCTGGATTATGAGCGAAGAATTGAGTGCCGAGCTTGGAGGTAGCGGGATGCATTATGCCAGGACAGTAGCCACATATTATTTTGCCGAGCGTTTCTTTTAGAAATTGGTCCCGAGGTAATTGCCAAGCGTTAACCTCGCCCAGATTTTCTGATATTGCAGACTGTACCATTTGTTAATAATAACCCGTAATTATCAATAGATTACAATACTCAGGCCGTATAACAGCCGGGAGGGCAAATGTAGTGAGTCGGGCGGTAGAGTAAACAATCAAAGCAGTTCTGACCTCGTCAACTAAGGCCAGCCATTTAGCCTATGCTTAAAGACCTCTGACAAAGAGGTCTTTTTTATTTGCTATAATTCGATTATGAAAAAAGTTCTAAAAAACTAACTATTATTTTCGCAGTTATCGGCGGGCTGATATCGACAGCAATTATTGTTCTGATATTTACAGTAAATTACCATAGGAGCCTGTATACGGTAGATGGCCCCGCAATGAGCCCTACTCTTCATTCAGGACAAACAGTTAAAGCAGAGCCATATAAAAGCGGAACTTTACCACAACGAGGAGATATAGTAGTTTTTTCAGAAAAAGGACAAAATCAGACCAAACAACTCATTAAACGAGTTGTAGCATTACCTAATGAACGAATCACGATAACTAATGGTCAAGTTGCAGTATTCAATAATCAGTATCCGAAGGGCTTTAATCCTGACGAGCTCTATTTAAATAAGCAAATTGATACCATGGGGAACATAGATGTTAGAGTCCCCGCAAACCAATTTTTTGTATTAGGCGATAATAGGAGTGTTTCCCCTGGACTCACGCGTATTCGGACCCATCTCTATGGATAGTATTATTGGCAAGGTTAATCTTTAGACCTTTGACTCCAGACAATCTGAGTTACAAAAAATTGCGAAGTACGTCCACGATGACCAGCCATAGAGCTTATGCTTATGGAGCCATGAATTTGGCTCTATTTTGTATTTGCAAGGCTTAACTTTTTGTTATATTATAATTTTCATCAGTTTATAGTAACGACAAGTAATCCTATGAGTAACCCCAACCATCCAGAGAACATATTCCCTCAAGGGCCAAGTAGCCTTGATCCCGAAGCGATTAGTAACGAAATAACTAATGCTCGGTATGCTATTGGAATAAGTGCCGGAGGCCTTGCTCTAGGGTCAGCCTTAATCGTAACAGAGATAGTACCGACATTCGCGGAAGCTGCAAGCAACTCTGATTTTTCGACCATGTTTGAATATGGTACAGACGGTGCTTTT
>DATHYB010000122.1:0-6937 GCA_035459365.1 Candidatus Limnocylindrales bacterium | reverse complement strand
CGCTCGTTTGCCGGCACGGCCTATCACGGCTCCACAGCCGTTTGGTCAGCCTCGTCCGCTTAGTTCGCCAAGTTCGCCGCAACAAAGTCCTGGTTCAGTTGAATCTGTCCAGCAGCCTTCTGGGGGTCACGTTCCTGCGCGGGCTGAACCTATGGGATCACATATTGCTCCAGGTACAGGGCACCCATTACGCGGGGCAGGGCAATCTGATCGGACTGGTCCTGCTTCTGATGCTCTGGGGGCGCCTCAAGGCCAGGGGATGGCCCTGGAACATACGATTCCCGCACGGACTGCAGACACGACTTCAGATAACTTGACGGTGCCTGCGGGCATCAGGGCTGACACTGCCGCCGAAGCTGCAGACGACACCATTGAAATTGACCAGGACGGAAACCTGCAGGTTAAAAGTTCGTCGCCTTCATAGTCTGGTCTGACCACTGTTGGGGCAAGAGGTATCGTTGTTATTTGGCGACGAATACGCTATAATAAAAGCTATCGTAGTGGGTTGCACTTCTAAGTAATTATCAGAACATAACGAGGGTATTTCTAGTGGCGAAAACAAAGGGATATGAGGCTGAGCAGATTCAAGTGCTGGAGGGCCTCGAGCCGGTTCGGAAACGTCCGGGCATGTACATCGGTGGTACAGGCGTGGAAGGTTTGCACCATCTTATTTGGGAGATTGTCGACAATGGTATCGACGAAGCGCTTGCCGGCCACGCGACCGAAGTAAGCGTCACGCTGCTTGAGGACGGTGGGATAACGGTCACGGACAACGGACGCGGCATTCCGACGGGAGTTCACCCAAAAACGGGTAAAAGTACGGTTGAAACGGTTCTGACCGTGCTGCACGCCGGCGGTAAATTCGGTGACGGTGGCTACAAAGTCTCTGGCGGATTGCATGGCGTCGGTGTCAGTGTTGTGAACGCCTTGTCGGAGCACCTGATTGTTGTCGTGCACCGTGACGGCAAGATTCATCGTCAGGAGTACGAAAAGGGTGTGCCGAAGGGTCCATTGAAGACTATTGGCAAGACTGGCCAAACTGGTACGGAGATTACATTCTATCCTGACTTCACAATTATGGAGCGGAATAAGTTTAACTACGAAACGATTCTTGACCGTTTACGCCACGCTGCATATCTCACAAAAGGTATCAGGACTTCACTGGCTGACGAGAAATCAGGCAAGCGTTATGGCTTTTATTTTGAAGGTGGTATTCGGTCGTATGTTAAGCACTTGAATGTGGGCAAGGAAGTCGTCGACGATGATGTGTTCTACGTCGACAAGCAAGTTGAAGCTGCGCAGATTGAGATCGCCATGCAGTATACCGATGCCTACACCGAGCAGATCAAAGCTTTTGCCAACAACGTCTACAACCCTGATGGTGGTTCACACATCACCGGTTTCCGTGCTGCGTTAACACGCGTTATCAACGATTATGCCCGCAAGCAGAGCCTGCTCAAGGAAAAAGAAGAAAACCTGTCCGGCGAGGACTGTCGTGAAGGTCTGACGGCCGTTATCCTGGTTAAGCTGCCTGATCCGCAGTTTGAAGGCCAGACCAAGAACAAACTCGGCAACCCTGAAGTTCGCGGTTACGTGGAACAGGTATTGTCCGAAAACTTCGCGTATTACCTCGAAGAGCACCCGTCAATTGCCCGCAAAATCGTCGGTAAGGCACTTCTCAGTGCCCGCGCCCGCAAGGCTGCCCGCGCCGCCCGTGAGAACATAATCCGCAAAGGGGTACTAGAAGGTGCCAGTATGCCAGGGAAGTTAGCCGACTGTTCGTCGAAGGACCCGGCGTCATCTGAACTCTACCTTGTAGAGGGTGACTCAGCCGGTGGATCGGCCAAATCGGGACGTGACAGCAAGACACAGGCCATCCTGCCACTGCGCGGCAAGGTACTTAATGTCGAACGAGCACGTTTGGACAAAATGCTAGCCAATAACGAAATTTTGAACATTACTAAAGCACTCGGTGTCGGTATTGAAGATTCGTTCGATATTAGTGGTCTCCGTTACCACCGCATTATTATCATGACTGATGCTGATGTTGACGGTAGTCACATCTCGACGTTGCTGCTGACGTTCTTCTTCCGTTATATGAAGCCGGTCATAGACGGCGGACACATGTATTTGGCAAAGCCACCACTCTTTGAACTAGTAAAACCTGGTCGAAAGAGTAGTACTTTTGTCTACGATGAAGCTGAACTTGAAACTGTTATTGATGCTGAAATCGCCCGTCGCCGTGAAGAAGGCCTGAAGGTCGTTGAGGATGCTGAGCGCTATAAGCAAGCTGGCTTTATTGAGCAGAAACGCTACAAGGGACTTGGCGAAATGGACGCCGAGCAGCTGTTTGAGACTACTATGAACCCTGAAAAGCGCGTGCTAGTGCAGGTCAAGGTCGACGATGCAGAAAAGGCCGATGCGATCTTCAACAAGCTGATGGGTACGGAAGTGGAGCTTAGGAAGAACTTTATCCAGGCCCGGGCGAAATTTGTAAAGGATTTGGATATTTAATATGGATGACAACGACACAAACCCTGTAGAAGAGCATATTGATGAACCGAATCTGGTGAACCAGCCGGCTATGGAGGTAATCACCGGGCTTGATCACTCGCGCCAGGTAGAGCCGCGTACTGTCGAAGACGTCATTGAAGATAGCTATCTGCGCTACTCCATGTCAGTTATCATCGAACGAGCGCTGCCTGACGTCCGCGATGGTATGAAGCCCGTCCACCGCCGCATTTTGTATAGTATGAACCTCAATGGTCTTCGCTCGACAGCCCGCCACCGCAAGAGCGCTAACGTCGTCGGTGAGGTGATGGGTAAGTATCACCCGCACGGTGACGCCGCTATTTATGATTCGATGGTCCGTATGGCGCAGCCCTGGAGTATGCGCTACATGCTAATTAACGGACAGGGAAACTTTGGCTCGATGGACGGCGACCCGCCGGCTGCGATGCGTTACACCGAAGCCAAGATGGCGCGGTTGGCCGATGAGCTTCTTGCTGACATCGACAAAGAGACAGTAGATTTCCGTGATAACTATGATGGTACGACGCAGGAACCGGTTGTTCTGCCCGCTAAAATTCCGAGTTTGCTGCTAAACGGTCAGCTGGGTATCGCCGTTGGTATGGCGACAAACATTCCGCCGCACAACTTGACCGAACTGATTGATGCCACCGTGCATCAGATTGACCATCCTGACGCAACACTTGATGATTTGCTGCAATATATTCAGGGGCCGGACTTCCCGACAGGGGGTATTGTTTACGGCAAAGATTCTTTGAGGACGGCCTATGCGACTGGCCGTGGCGGCGTGACAGTCCGAGGTATTGCCGAAATTGTCGAAGGCAAGAAGGGGCGCCACCAGATCGTTATCACTGAGATCCCGTACGCTTTAAACAAAGAAAGCTTGGTCGTTAAGATTGCTGATCTCGTCCGTGATAAGAAAGTGACTGGAATCTCGGATATTCGTGATGAAAGTGCTCGTGGCGTTATCAGGATCGTTATAGATCTTAAAAAAGATGCCTTCCCAAAGAAGCTTTTAAACCAGATTTACAAGCTGACACCGCTGCAGACGTCGTTCCACTACAACATGATGGCCCTGGTTGACGGAATCCAGCCGCGCGTGCTCGGCTTGCAGGATATTATTACTGAGCATATTAAACACCGTCAGGTCGTTGTCCGCCGACGCACAGAATTTGAACTGAGGAAGGCTAAAGAACGGGCTCACATTCTCGAAGGTTTAAAGATCGCCCTCGACAACATCGACGAGGTGATCGCGACGATTCGCGCTTCCCAAACGACAGAAGAAGCTCAAGCAAACTTGATCAAGAGGTTCAAACTGAGCGACATTCAAGCCCGAGCAATCCTGGCTATGCAGCTGCGCACCTTGGCTGGTTTGGAACGCCAGAAAATTGAGGATGAGCTGGCTGAACTGCTCAAGACCATTGCTGAACTTGAAGCAATCCTAGCCGACGAGGCCCGTATTTTGTCGATCATAAAGGACGAGATGCTCGAACTCAAAAAGCAGTACGGCGATGAACGCCGCACGAGGATCATCGCCACTGAACTAGACCGTTTGAATGATGAAGATCTGATTGCCGAGGAACAAGTTGTAGTAACTCTTACAGCGGCGAACTATATCAAGCGCAGCCAAATGGCGGAATATAAGAAGCAGGGGCGAGGTGGCAAGGGTCGCCGCGGTATGGCGACGCGTGAAGAAGATATCATCGAACACGTCGTTAATGCATCAACCCATGATTTCTTACTCTTCTTTACGAACAAGGGGCGGGTCTTCCGGCTCAAGACGTATGAAGTACCAGCCGTCGGCTTGAATGCAAAGGGTGTAGCCTTGGTGAACCTCCTGCAGCTCCAGCCCGAGGAGACCGTCAGTGCTGTCATAAATGTCAGTAAAAAGTATGACAAGGATGCCAATTTGTTCATGTGTACTGTGAAGGGAGTCGTCAAAAAGACACCATTTGAACAATACCAGAACGTCCGCAGCTCAGGTCTCATCTCGATTAACCTTGATGACGGTGATGAACTGAAGTGGATTCGTATGACAAACGGTGACGACGAAGTCTTGATCTCGACTGCCCAGGGCCAAGCTATTCGCTTCCATGAGCGTGACGTCCGGCCCATGGGCCGAGTGTCCCGCGGTGTCCGTGGCATACGACTCCGCACCGACGACAAGGTTATCGGCATGGATATTGTCGAAGCGGGATCAAGCATTTTTGTGATAAGTAAGTTCGGCTACGGCAAGAGAACTAAAGTCGCACAATTTACACCGCATGCTCGCGGCGGTGTCGGTATCCGCTCTGCAGTCGTGAACAGCAAAACTGGTGAGCTCATCGGTGTGAAGACGCTCGCGGAGGATGATGGCCAGGAAGTCATTATCATTTCCTGCCAAGGCCAAACTATCCGGTTGGGTATCAAGGATATTCCTGCACTTGGCCGGGCAACCCAGGGCGTGCGTATTATGCGCCTTAACGACGGCGATGAGGCAGCCTCTTTGGCACTCGTTGATAAGTCAGATATGCCTGAAGATGAGGATGAAGTCGTCCTTGAACCAGGTGGCCAGCCGATTGCTGCTGAGTAATCTTCCTTCGCCGATAAGTCCCTAATAGAGAAGACTATATCTTATAAAAATGTGTATCTGTTGATTTTCATACAACATTTGAAGCCATGAGAAAAGCCGCGGGTGGAGATGAGAGTGGAGATGTTGGTGTCTGCCTGGAAGGCGGACGGCGCGGTTTTCTCATACTACGATCATCAGCCACACGCGGCTGCGGTACCCTCCGGTTGGTTCTCTAGCAACAAGGTTGCCGAACCGGGCTTGTATGGCCGGAGGGGTGTTCATCTTGGATACGGTCTGGACGCCAGGCGGCTTTCATGCTCCTTCAGTCAGTGTGCCAGCCGATGGCATAGATCATCAGACTGATGAAGACTATGAACAGAAGCACCCTGACGGACATGTCCAGGTTCCGGCTGGTGCAGATACTCCACAGGGCTGCCGCCAGGCTGCCGAGCTGCAATCCTGTCCAGAAAACGTTGGAGTTGCGCGGGTCGCCAGTCGCAATCACGGCAAAGATTCCGGACAGCAGGCCGACTATGTAGACCAGCGCCAGTAGAGTCAGAGCAACGACCGCGAAGATCAGAGACAGCCGCACGAATGTGCGCACACGGTGGGGTCGCTCGTTGTCATCTGAAGCCTTGAAACGGGCGATCAGTCGCTCGGTGATGCTCGTCCTGCTTCGCGCCTTGCGGGTGTTGCTCATCAGTGCATTCCCTTCTGAGGCCGGTGACGGAGTGTGGCGATCTGGTGCTTGTTAGCCGAGTAGGGCGATGCCTGCCATTATCAGTGCACTGGAAACGAGCGCTGACTTGAGTCGTCCTGGCAAGGTCCGCAGCATGTTTACCATGCCAAGGATGCCGATCACGATGGCCAGGGCAGCCAGGACAGCGGCCTTGGTCGGACCGATACCGATGATGCCAAACCAGTCGCCCAGACCAAATGCCAGTATGCTAGTCCCACCGGCAATGAGGCCAGGGTACAGGACGCACTGGAGTGCGATCCGGGTCAGCCCCCAGAGTGTGAGAGCGAGACCGATGACTCCGATCCCGATCAACAGAAGTGCAAGGTACGTGGTCTCATCCACGAGAGCCTCCGGCTCAGTAGATTCCAGTATCCGTCTCTTGACGAACAGCTTATTTATATACTCTTTTATGCTATAATTCAATATATAGCGATATCCAGATAGTTGGTGTTCAGCAAATAAAATACAGCTGGAGTAACTAAGCATCGTATGTCAACAGATTACAGCTCGCTGTAAGAAAAACTACTCATTTTGCCGAAAAACTCTTGACCGAGACTTTCATAACAGGTAAGATAAGTATCAAGAGCTTGCAGGGGATCTATTGAAGTGTCTTATGGCAGCTCTTTAAAGTTCATTAAAAATTGAATAGTGCAAATCAACGTCAATTCATGTAACTATGAATTGTTTGAATAGTCAGTAGTTTTAGCGATAAAACAGTAAACTGATGTCTGAGAACAAATTCTTTTTTGGAGAGTTTGATCCTGGCTCAGGATAAACGCTGGCGGCGTGCCTAATACATGCAAGTCGAGCGGCAGCGCGGGGAGTTTACTCTCTGGCGGCGAGCGGCGGACGGCTGAGTAACGCGTAGGAACATACCCCAAAGTGAGGGATAAGCACCAGAAATGGTGTCTAATACCGCATGTGATCCAAGGATTAAAGCTTCGGCGCTTTGGGAATGGCCTGCGTAAGATTAGCTTGTTGGTGAGGTAATGGCTCACCAAGGCGACGATCTTTAGCTGGTCTGAGAGGATGATCAGCCAGACTGGGACTGAGACACGGCCCAGACTCCTACGGGAGGCAGCAGTAGGGAATTTTCCACAATGGGCGAAAGCCTGATG
>DATHYB010000121.1:0-13099 GCA_035459365.1 Candidatus Limnocylindrales bacterium | reverse complement strand
GCATCGGGGCCGCCCAGGTCAGTCAGGATTTTGCCGATGCGCGGCAGGACGCCAAGCATGATGCCGAAGAAGGCAAGGACGGTGACTCCCATCAAAACCATTGGGTAGGCCATGGCACTTTTAATCTTTTTGCGGATGCTGGCGTCGAGTTCGACCTGTAGGGCGAGCCGTTTTAAAATCTCATCGAGGATACCGCCTTCTTCACCAGCTCGCACCATGTTGACATAGACATCCGAGAAAATGTCCGGGTATTTGGCGAAGGAGTCTCCGAGCGGAGCACCGCCTTCAACCTCTTTGGCAATGCCGAGAATAGCTTCTCTAAGGGCCGGGCTTTGGCTGTCGGCGCCGAGTGTAGCTAGTGAGCGGGACAGTGGCACGCCGGCGCTGATCATCGTCGAGAGCTGGCGGGTAAAGATAACGAGATCTTGGAGCTTAACCTTTTTACTACCGCCGAATTTTTTCTTGCCCGAAGCAACTTCTTTGATCGTCGTCGGGTGGACGCCCTGACGTATGAGCGAAGCGACGAGCGCCTCTTTACTGGCGGCTTCAGCAGTGCCGTCTATTGGCCTGCCATCCCGGAGTGCTTTATAGGTATATTTCACAGTTTTTTACTTATTCTTCGGCGGTAACGCGCAGGACTTCTTCGACCGTTGTTTGGCCGCGCAAGGCTTTGACGAGGCCGTCGATTTGCATGGTCACCATGCCTTCGTTGATAGCAGTGGTTTGAATGTTTTCGCTAGTTTCGTTATTGACGATCATCTTTTGTACGGCAGACGAGTTGTCGAGTACTTCGTAGATGCCAATACGCCCGCGGTAGCCGCTATGGTTGCAGCTGTCGCAGCCGTCTTGGTGGGGCTTCCACAGCGTGGTGATGGTTTTGTCGGTGCTAGATAAGGCCTTATTGGTGGCCTCGGTTGCCTTACCAATGCCGCCTTCGAGAGCTTCACCTTCGAGTTTATGTAATGTAGCCATGATGTTAGTTTCATCGAGATGAAACGCTTCCGTCATGCGCTTGAGGAGAGCTTCGTCCGGGACGTAGGATTCGCGGCAGTCGACACAGAGGCGGCGGACCAAACGTTGACCGATCACGACGCGGACAGTACTAGCGATCAGGAACGGCTCAATGCCCATGTCAAGCAAGCGTGGCAAACAGGTTGCGGCATTGTTAGTGTGCAGGGTTGAGAACACCAAGTGTCCAGTCAGGGCTGCTTGCACAGCTAAAGAGGCTGTTTCACCGTCACGGATTTCACCGATCATGATAATGTTAGGATCTTGGCGAAGGAGGGCACGCAGTCCGTTCGTGAAGGTCATGCCGGCAACGGGGTTGACCTGTGTTTGGTTGGCACCAAAAATGCGGTACTCAACGGGATCTTCGACGGTGGAAATATTGACGCTTGGATTGTTAAGGATGCTGAGGACGCTAAACAAAGTCGTTGATTTTCCGGAGCCCGTTGGCCCGGTGACAAGGATCATGCCATGCGGTTGGATCATCGCTTGCTGGATCGAGTGCAGGGCGCCGCCCCAAAAACCGAGCTCCTCGAGGCTCTGCGGCTTGCTTGATTCGTTGAGGATACGCATGACTACTTTCTCGCCGTCGACGATCGGCAGCGTGGAAACTCGGAGGGCGTAGACTAGACCGGCAACCTCGACCTTGAAACGGCCGTCTTGCGGTGCGCGGTGCTCATCGATTTTGAGATTGCTCAAAATTTTAATGCGGCTGACCAGGGCACCCAGAACTTTACGCGGTAGTTTGTTGGCCTCGCGCAGCACGCCGTCAATGCGGTAGCGGACGACGACGTAGTCTTCACGCGGTTCAATGTGGATGTCACTGGCGCTGGCTTTGACGCCGTACTCAATGATCAGATTGACGGTTTGGGCGATGGGAGAATCTTCGGCGACTTCGTCTTCGCTAACTTCTGCGTCTGTTTCTTCAGCTTCGTCGTCAGTAGCGATTACTTTCGTCAGTTCGCTGGAGATGTTTCCGCGGTACTGGTCAAGGGCTGCCTGAAGGGTAGAAGCAGCTGCGATATGCAGTTTAATGTTGGCACCGAGTTGTTTGCGCAGAAAGTTGATGGCCTGAATGTCGTCAGGATCTTCGAGGGCGATCAGACGGTTGCCATCATCGTCGACTTGGAACACCACGGCTTTGTACTGCCGGGCAATGCGTTCTGGAATAAGCTTGAGTACATCGCGGCTCAGTTCTCGCGGGTTAAACTCGGTGTAAGGAATGTCGACTTCGGCGGCGTAGAGTTTCGTCAGGTCTTTTTCACTGACAACATTATTCCGGATAATGATGTCCTGAAGAGGTTTCTTCTCGGTTTTTTCCTGTTCTCGGAGGACTTTAATCTGTTCGTCCGTAAATTTGCCGGTTGATTTGAGTAATTTCTCAACCAGTACGTCAGATATCCGCATAGCTTACGTCCGTGTTTATGCTTAGTGGTCCACCCATGTTGGGCTTATTTTAGCAGTTTTCTAGTAAAACCAAAAGCGTTTTGAACGTTGTATTTGCCCTGTCTAGGATACTGCTCGCTTGTTGTATTTTTACGTATCGTGTCCGCTTTCATATAAGCATAGAGAACAGATCGAGCTGGGCTAGACGCTTATGCTTAAAACATATTTGCCTCCTTGAAAAGTTGTTGGCATGAGCATGTTCAATCTGCTATATCTCTGCTATAATAAAAGTAAGATTTGAGGGGAATTAAGGCGGCTTATGGAGGGTATTACTATGGCTGACGACGCACAAGAAACTAAGACAACAAAGGCTGCTGCAGCAGCCGCCGAAGGCAAAAACAAGGCTTTAGGCTTAGCGCTCGAAACTATTGAAAAGCAGTTTGGCAAGGGCTCGATTATGAAGCTCGGTGAAAACACGCACGTAAAGGTCGAAACCGTCCAGACAGGTTCGCTGTCACTAGACCTAGCGCTTGGTGGTGGTATTCCGAAGGGACGTATTATTGAGATCTATGGGCCTGAATCAAGTGGTAAGACGACGCTGACACTACACGCCATCGCTGAAATCCAAAAGCTAGGTGGTACGGCAGCGTTTATTGACGCCGAGCACGCCCTTGATCCATCGTATGCCAAGCGTATTGGCGTTGATGTCGAGAACTTGCTCCTGTCGCAGCCGGACAATGGTGAGCAGGCGCTTGAGATCACTGAAACATTGGTTCGCTCGAATGCAGTCGACCTGATTGTCGTAGACTCTGTCGCTGCCCTGGTCCCACGGGCCGAGATTGAGGGTGACATGGGTGACTCTCACATGGGCCTCCAAGCACGATTGATGAGCCAGGCGCTTCGCAAGCTGACGGGAGTCATCTCACGCTCGCACACCACCGTTATCTTCATCAACCAGATCCGTATGAAGATTGGCGTGATGTTTGGTAATCCTGAGACGACAACTGGGGGTAACGCACTTAAGTTCTACGCCTCTGTCCGTATGGACATTCGTCGTATCTCACAGATTAAGCAGGGTGACGCCGTGATCGGTAACCGCACTCGTGTCAAAGTAGTCAAGAACAAGATTGCGCCGCCATTCCGCGAGGCCGAGTTTGACATCATGTACAATCAGGGTATTTCCCGGGCTGGGGACATCCTTGATCAGGCGACGAACTTCAATATCGTTGAGAAATCTGGCGCCTGGTTTAGTTACGGCGGCGGCAAAATTGGCCAGGGCCGCGAAGCAACCAAGAACTACCTGATGGAGAATCCCTCTGTCATGGAAGAGTTAGCGGCAAAGGTCCGCGAAGCTTCAGAGCGGGAGTAATTAGGAAGCATATATGAGAGAAGTGCATCGTCGTGATTTTAAAACTCGTATTCCTGATACAGTACTAGAGATAGGACGAAAAGGCGGTCATCCTCAACCCATTGACATGGAAGCGGAAGCCGCTGAAACTGATGCTTCGTGGTCGGATGACTTACTTCAAGAAGAGCTAGAACCTAAATTAGGTAAGGCTGCTTTACAAGACCCTGAAGTGTAAGGTACGAAAGACGGCACTTGTCTAAGATGCACATCACGGCCATCAAGCAGCAGGTGAAGCGGGCTGACAGGTACTCGATCTATGTCGATGAGAAGTATTCGTTCAGCCTCAGTGACACTGCACTGCTTGAGAGCCGTTTGGTTCCCGGTCAAGAGCTGACGCCCGCTGAGGTCAAAGATCTCAAGCGGCAGTCGGCAGATGACAAGGTCTATAGTCTAGCCCTACGCTATGTTGCGATTCGTTCGCGTAGTCGACATGAGCTAGAAACATATCTCAAGCGCAAAGAGGCACCCACCGAATTAATTGATAGGATCATGGGCCGTCTTTCAGATTTAGGCTTCGTCGATGACGAAGCCTTTGCGCGCGTTTGGGTTGAGAACCGTAGACTGCTGAAACCAGTGAGCCGCCGGCGCCTGATGCTCGAACTCCGTCAGAAGCGAGTACCTGACGACGTGGTGCAGATTGTTCTGGCGGATGACGAGACGAGTGATCGTGATACGCTCGCGGAGCTTGTGCAGCGTAAGCGTCGCCAGACTAAATATCAAGATGACACCAAGCTGATGCAGTACCTCGCGCGGCAAGGGTATGGGTATGACGACATCAAGTCAGCTCTGGCTGATGACGGCAGTGATTAGGCGGCCGCCGGCGCGCTGACTGTTGCCGTAGTCAGAAGATCGTTGATGATGATTCGTTTCGGTGTAATTTCGTTGATGGCCGTCCGGTCTATGCTGAGGCTGCCGGACGTCAAGTTTTTCAGAATTGACTGTGACACATACAATTTTTGAATGTACATAGTTGATGCATCGAGGGCATAATCGGTGACTTTGCCGACTTTTTCTTTGCTGATAGTTTCGACGGGCATGCCAATTAAATCAAAATTGAGATCGAGAATTTTCTTAAGACGAACGAGATCTTCGGTTGATGCTAAGACGTCATGGTCGTTGATGACGAGCCCTTGCGGCAGCACGTCGCGTATATCTTGATAGAGTAAAATTAAGGTGTTTCGGTCAATGGTGTCGTTGCAATAAAAGCCTTCAATCTTTAGATTGTTAGGGTTTATGATTGGTGAAATAACTTCTGCAACACTGCTTCCCGTACGGAGTGACAAGACAGGTTTGCCGATGACAGTATCTGATAGTTGCAACATACCATACTAGTATATACACATTCTTCTGCTGTGCATGTGAAGGATATACCTGATATGCATTTTAGTGATGAGTAGTAGGTACTGGCGAGCCGTGCGTAATAGGCTAAGCGGGCAATAATTGTAAAATTCACTTTCGAATATGCTACTGCTTGCATGCCAAGCGGGCAGTATTACAATGAGCCGTATGCCTCGGGTAACAACGTACTTGAGGGTGGGGTATGGAGCAGCTTGTCTACTATTGATGTTTGCTATGACGCCGCATGTATCAGCGGCGACGCTTATGATTTCTGGTCAAGCTGAGCCTGCGGAACTTATCATCACTGAGCTACAGACTCATGGCGGCTCTGCTGCTCAGGAATTTATTGAACTTTATAATGCATCTGACGCGGCCATTGACCTAGGTGATGTGGATGGCAAAGGCATGCAGGCTTGGAAACTACATTTTTATAGTTCGACTACAGTAGCGAAACTGGAAATGGCCTGGACAGTACCTGCAAGCACCGTAGTGCTAAACGGTCTGATTGAACCGGGTGAATACTTTGTTATTGCGACTAAAGGTTACAAGCCTGGCGACAGTGAACCTGACCAAATGATTTCAGACAGGATGGCAAATAGCGGAGGAGCCATACAGCTGGCTCAACTCAACAAGGGTGCCTATGTCGTCAATGACCGGATCATCTGGCAATCAACCGGTAATGAGTCCAAGGAAATATACCAGACCCCAAAGCCTGGGCAGAGCCTGCAGCGGCAAACGACCAGTGATGAGGAATATTACGATGAGCAGGGCGAGATAACAGGATATATCCACCGCGCACAGCTCTCTCCAGGTTCAGTACTAGCATACGAAGTAGTCGAGCCGATGCCAGTTGAGCTCGATGATCCCGATTCTGAAATAATTGATCCACAGCCACCGCTTCAGGAAGAGGTAATTGTATCGAACAATGGCCTTGCGCCCGTTGTCGTCACCGAGCTGCTGCCGAATCCCGGAAGCCCGGCTTCCGATGATCAGGACGAATTCATTGAGCTTTACAACCCAAATGACACTCCCTTTAGACTTGACGACTACGTCCTCGAAGTTGGTTCAACAACGCTGCATGACTTTGTGTTTGATGACCACACAACTATTCCTGCCCGAACATATCTGCCGGTCTTCAGTGCGGATTCGCGCCTGTCGCTTGTCAACGGTAGTGGCCAAGCCCGGCTGCTGGACCCACTGGGAGCTACTTTGAGTGAAACCGGACAGTATACAGCGGCGAAAGATAATATGGCGTGGGCAGCTGATCCGATTGGCTGGGGGTGGACGGCGACGCCAACACCTGGCGCCAGTAACACGATCACGGCAGTTCCAGTACCGGTTAAAACATCCTCGGCTGAAACGCGCAAAACAACTCCAAAAGTAACTGGCACTACATCCACGCGTACAAAGGTAAAGCCGGTCAGTACGAAAGCAGTTAAGGCGGCTAAGGCCAAAAAAGCAGCAAAGGCAAAAACTACAAAACAGAAGAAACCGAAAACCAATGTCGCGGCTGTAGCAACTATGACAAAGCCTGAGCCACCGAAACCGATGGTGCATACTTCGATACTTGTCGCCGTGGCCGGGCTCGCGGTACTATACGGAGCATATGAATACCGACATGATATTGCGGATCGATTCCGGAAGCCCAGACGTCACCGAGCAGTTCGCGGCTGAGATTGGTTCTCGAGTGCGCGGCGGTGAAGTGATCGTGCTTTCCAGCGACCTCGGCGGCGGCAAGACGACGTTCGTTCGTGGTTTGGCGCGGGGCATGGGCAGTACGGATCACGTGGCAAGTCCCACCTTCACCATTAGCAAAGAATATCAGGCGGGCCAGCTAAGCCTCTATCACTTCGACTTCTATCGGCTCAATGACCCCGGCATCGTCAAAGCTGAACTTGCAGAATTCATTGCCGACCCTATGGCTGTGGTGGCCGTCGAATGGGGTGACAGTGTCAAGGACGTTCTGCCGGCTGAGCGCGTGGACGTCCATATCGAACGGACTGGTGAATCAAGTCGTCGTTTACGCATAGAAGCGTCAGTCTCGCTGCTCTATTTGTTTCAGGAGCAGGCGACATGATTATCCTAACGCTTCGAACAGACAAGCCTGAAGCAGAAATTGGCCTGTATAACGACAGCTCGCAGTTAGCACATGAGCAGTGGCTGGCTCACCGTCAGCTGGCGGAAACGCTGCACAAAAAAATAAGCAAGCTCCTCACCTCGCAAAACCTCCACCTTACTGATATTGAAGCTATTGTCTGTTATGAAGGGCCAGGAAGCTTCACGGGCCTTCGGATTGGCCTCAGTGTAGCCAATGCGTTAACGTACAGTTTGAAAGTGCCGATCGTTGGCACTACTAGTGATACATGGGTGCAGCACGGTATTGAAAAACTCCAGGCCGGGTATCGACAAGCCGTCGTTCTCCCGGAGTACGGTGCAGAGGCACATATCACGCTGCCAAAGCATTGACGGCGTTCGTTTGCGCATCGTATAGTTTGTGGTAGGATATGCCATCTTTGATATATTGCACGTCCATCCTGTACTACATCTAACATTAATTCGATTTTCAGACGTTTGCCTTGGCTAGTGAAGTGATAGCGATTGCCCTGAAGGCTTCCGTCTTGAGTGAATAGAAAGGAATAACAATGGATCCAATTGCCATTGTTCTGGCTCTTGTCGGAGTCGGAGTTGGGTTTGGTGCGAACTCGTATCTAACCAGTAAAAAAGTTGGTTCTGCCCAGGACCAAGCCGAAAGGGAGCTTACTGCGGCTAAGAAAGAAGCCGACAGACTGGTTGACGGGGCTCGAGATGAAGCTAAAAAGATTGCTGATGCTTCACGCAAAGAAGAAACTACACGTCGTAACGAACTCAAAGATTTGGAACAGCGGCTTATAAATAGGGAAGAAGCACTGGACGGCAAATTGGATGAGCTTGATAAGCGTACCGAAAAGCTCCGAAGAAGCGAGGATGAGGTAGAAAAACTCAAGAACGAAATCCGCGATATTCGCGTTCGGCAGCAGGAAAAACTCGAAAAAATAGCCAAGCTCTCTAAGCAGGAGGCGGCTGAAAAACTGATGCAGATGACCGAGCGTGATATCCGCAACGACTTGCTTGGCTTAGTTAACAAGCTGCAAAATGAGGCGCGCGATAATGCCGAAGAAACAGCTGCCGTCATCATTGCGACTGCCATGGAGCGGATGTCGAGTGAAGTCACGGCCGAACGCACAGTGACCAGCGTCAAGCTGGAAGATGAAGATATGAAGGGCCGGATTATTGGCAAGGAAGGCCGCAATATTCAAGCCCTGCAGCGTGCGACCGGCGTTGACATCATGGTTGATGATACGCCTGGTTATGTTGTACTCAGCTCGTTCGATCCCGTACGCCGGGAAGTTGCCCGCCAAACGATGGAAATGCTCATGAAAGACGGTCGTATTCATCCCGGCCGGATCGAAGAAGTAGTCGAGAAAGCGCAGAAGAACGTTGAAAAAGACGTCGTACGCGCCGGTGAGGATGCTGCCCGTGAAGTTGGGGTCATTGGAATTCCTAAGGAAGTCTTACATCTCCTCGGTGAACTCAAGTACCGTACAAGTTACGGACAAAACGTCCTCAAACATAGCACCGAAATGGCCCACATTGCCGGAGTTATTGCTACCGAGCTAGGCGCTAATGTCAAAATTGCCAAATACGCTGCGCTCGTGCACGACCTTGGCAAGGCCCTGACCCACAAAATGGAGGGCAAGCATCACCATATTTCCGGTGAGATGCTCCGCAAGTACGGTGCCCCCGAAGAAGTTGCATTGGCTGCCGAACAGCACCATGATGATGTGGAAGCGACCACACTAGAGGCTCTCATTGTCCGTGTCGTTGATGCCATTAGCGCCTCACGGCCTGGCGCCCGCAATATCTCAGCCGAAAACTTCGGTGAGCGTATGCGTGACCTTGAGAACGTGGCAAATAGCTTTGATGGCATCGAAAAATCATATGCCATCAGCGCCGGCCGTGAAGTCCGCGTCTTCGTACGGCCCCAGCAAGTCGACGACTTGACGGCAATCAAACTGGCGCGCGATATCGCAACCAAGATCGAATCCAGCATGCAATATCCTGGTACGATCAAGGTCAACGTGATCCGCGAAACCCGCGCTATAGAATTTGCTAAGTAGATCGTTACTATCCTTCGAACCTGCTATCATATAACCATAAGGTTTATGATATGAAGCAGTATCTCTTGGTTCGGGTCCGTTTGACGACGTATTTCTGGATATTTTTTATCTTCTTTCTTTTGCTTGCTACCGTGTCGCCTAGCTTCAATTTTGATAGAGCTGCCTTGACGCTCTTCTCGGTAAATTCGTTCTTATATGGATTCTATATAGCCCCAATACTAGCGGCACAAAAAGCGCGAATCGAGGAGTTGCATCGTATCGTGCGTGCAGAGGCAAATGCGTTATTTAGCATTATGTTGAAGTTTAAGAAGTTGCCACCTAAACTGCGGACAGAGCTGCAATCGATGCTTTCTTACTATGTGAAAGCTAAGCTCAGGTTCAAAAAAGCAACAGCCGGTGAGCAGCAATATGAAGATTTGATCGGGTACTGTCTGAAATACAAAGGCCCTCACCAGGAGGTCATTGACAAGACACCTGATGCTTTGATTGCGAATCAGCAGAATCGAACTAATTTCGCCATGCAGATGAATAATCGAATTTATACCAATGAATGGCAGGTTTTGTTCATTTTGTTTTCAATTACGCTTGGTTTTATCTTGGTTATCAACGTGAGCGACACACTCATCCTAGATATGGTTCGAGCGCTTCTTTGTACGGGGTTAACCATGCTGATTTTTATTCTGATTAAACTCAGTACACTGACGCACAAAAAGGCAAACGAAATGTGGATACCACTGCAGAAATTACGAGATACGCACTTCTACCGGATAGATTAGCGTATAGTTGTCTGTATGAATATTTTGTACGTTGGTGACATTATGGGCGAAGCGGGCGTGTTGACGCTGCAGAAACTCCTGTC
Source organism: Candidatus Limnocylindrales bacterium (assembly GCA_035459365.1). Lineage (GTDB taxonomy): Bacteria > Patescibacteriota > Saccharimonadia > Saccharimonadales > UBA4665 > UBA4665. The sequence goes on along the minus strand of DATHYB010000121.1, from coordinate 2,946 downwards.
GGCCATCAAAAAAGAATATGCAGTTGATGTCGTAATTGCCCAGGCCGAGAACGTCAGCCAGGGCAAGGGCATCACGCTCGACGACTTCAAAAGGTTGCGCGCGCTCGGCGTTGATTTTTGTACTGGCGGCAACCATAGTTTGCATCAGACAGAGATAGTGCAGGCCATGAATGACCCGGCGCAACCCATCATTCGGCCGGCAAATTACCCAAAAAGTACACCGGGGCTAGGATACAAATACGCGCACACATCAAAAGGTCGCATTCTTGTCATATCGCTGCTCGGGCATGTAGTCGGCCGCGATGCTGACAAACCCGTTGATAATCCTCTGCAGATTGTTGATGCAATTCTCGAGCAGGAACAGGATGTTCCAAAAGTTGCGACAATTGTAAACTTCCATGGAGATTTTAGTAGCGAGAAGGTGGTCATCGGGCGCTATCTTGACGGACGGGTGACGTTGGTTGTCGGCGACCACTGGCACGTGCCAACTGCGGATGCTCAGGTGCTGCCGGGCAGTACGGCACACATCACTGACGTGGGGATGTGCGGCTCGCTGGATTCGTCGCTTGGCGTGAAGTTCGATACGATTATGACTCGTTGGCGAACCGGCGTCTCGAGCCGCAATGAACTTGAGACGGACGGGCGGATGCAGCTGAATGCGGTAGTCGTAGACATAGACGAGGCAAATGGCCGGGCTCGCTCAATATCTCAAGTCCGGCAGATCGTCGAAAAAATCACGCAGGGCTAGCTTTTTCGATAGCTTCAGGTATAATTTACATCTGTAATGGCCACTCATGCCGGGGATTGGCGCAGTTGGCTAGCGCGCGCGGTTTGGGACCGCGAGGTCGAAGGTTCGAGTCCTTTATCCCCGACCATCTAAAGTACCTGCCTCTGTGGCGGGTTTTTTAGTACTAGGGACAATGAATGAATCATATGCCAGTGTCAAACGAACATCCAGACAGCTCTGTTAATACAGCAATCCCGGTAGGCTCTGAACGGCCGGCAATGACAAGTTTCCTGGAAACTGTCCATGTTCTTGAATCGTATGTAATTCAGCCGCCGCGAGATGATCCATATTTTTCATTGTTTGCTCGTGGAACTCTTGATGCACTCGAACGTGAGCCTGATGTTGCCGAGGGCATTCAAGAAGCATTCGACCAACGTGACATAGGTGGCTCGTATGGTGCAAAGTTACTCCTCGGTGAAGTGCAGGTCGAGTGTATTAATGACTTTTCTTATCCATACAATGATTCTGAAGCATACGCCCAGGAACTTACCTATTTGTTGACTGATTCTCAGAAACGGCAGCAAACCATCGACTCACTAGCAACTCATGAACTGCAGAGCACTGTGTCTGAACGCTATAAAACACTTCGGCTGATTACAAGTATGTATGAGGAGCGAGTCGGGAAGCGGCCAACGGTATTCGATCCGTGTAGTGGCCTGAACCATGGCCTCAAGCAACATGCTGGCCTGTGGCCATTTGGTTTGGTTGAAGTTTCAACTGAGGAGTTGTCTGAGTATGAGCATGCAATGCTTGAAACAGAGATAAACGTGATCATATGGCATTATAGGGAGGCCCCCATGCGCTATGGTCTAGGCGTAGACAAACAGTCGCAAACGCCGCGGAGTATCGCGAGGGCGGCTGCCGATTCGTTTTATCCTGGTGAACTCAAAGATCCCATACAGTTGGAGCGTTTCCATTTCCTCCAAGAGGCTCAGCCTGAGGTAGTTGCTTTTCAGGATGGTGTTGATATGGCAGAGGAAAGTCTTCTGCCGCAAACTCCGGCGGGTGGTTTTGATATTGGGTTCATTTCAATGGCTTTATACCAGCATGATGACGCGGCACGCAAAAAGATTTTGGACAATGTCCGTTCTAATTTGGCTGATGACGGCGTACTTGTGGTGCAAGAATTTGCATACCCAGATTCCGAAACTGAGAGCGGTTTGACCTTTTTGCATAACTGGTTCTCAAAAGAGTATCCATGCCAAACCATGGTCTTTGATATGCAAAAACCTAACGATAACTTTCAAACATTGTTTGAATGGACGGATGGTCGTATTACGAACATGAGGCCGAGCGAGCTGGCCCTGGAACTACTGGCGCGCAAACCGTTCTAGCGCTTCTGATGCCGCTTTAGCATAACCGCCCATGAACCGGTGATGGCCATTGGTAAGCTTGCTCATCGGCTCAAAATAACTAAAAATCAGAGCGCCACCTCTGGAAAACTGACTCAGTGGATATACGACGCTGCAGTCTATTGCTGCACCAGCTTGATTGAGCCGGGCTTCTTGCGGCGTGAGAGCCGGAATAAACAGATACTTCCAGTCGGTAATAATCCTGAATTCATCGCGGTGAATAGCCTGTACGAGCACGTTGTCGTGCTCATCAAGCGGTATTTTTATTTCTTCGAACTTCTTAACGGAGATGGCAACGGCGCCTTCTGCTCGTTCTGTCCGTGAAAGGGCAACGCGGTCCACTGTCCCGTCCTTGTCATTTTTCAGCAGCAGCACAACAATACCCAGTCCGAGCAGCGTCGCTTCCAGACGGCTTTCGAAGGGGATATTTACAATTGAATCATAGAAATCGTCACCTTCTTTAAGTGACGCAAGGCGGTCTGTGCATGCGGAAAGAAAGGCATCAATGCTGTCGCTGTTCATGACACCAGTATACAGCCTTGCCGAAGGGGCAAAAGTAACTGATGCTCCTGGGGCTGTGCTTTACTGCCTCATGAGCGTATTGGCGCCCGCTCCTGAGGGGCTGGGCGTAGTGGCATCTGCCGGGTCTTGACCTTGGGTCACCGAGCCATTTCCGCCGGCAGGCGCGATTTGCTCACTGTTTGGACGGGTTTCGGTCGTCGATTGAGCCGGAGCTGGTGCTGCACTGTTGTAGCGAACAAACCATAGGGCCGCGAGGAGTGCCAGGGCCAGCACGAGCAGCGGTAT
>DATHYB010000120.1:0-3946 GCA_035459365.1 Candidatus Limnocylindrales bacterium | reverse complement strand
TATAGCCCTGCATCCGTGCGGTGCGCGCCAGTACATCACCGATAGTGTAGTTACGGACGTGGCCGACGTGCATTGCAGCGCCGCTCGGATAGGGGAAATATTCAAGAATGTATTTCTTTGGTTTTGCCTGGTCCTCAGTTGCCTGGTAAATCTTGGTTGCTTCCCAGTGCTCCTGCCATTTCTGCTCAATGTCTTTTGGGTTATACCGCTGCATGCTGAAACTCCGTGTTACTGACTGTTAAGTTTTGAGGCGAAGAACATGTAACTCCCTAGGGGAGAAAGAACTGATGTGAAAATAGACTTTGCAGTGTTGCCATTTGCTCGTACAATACCACATATATAAGGGGGTAACAACATGGCGGAAGCCGCAGCAGCTCGGGGATTTATGACAACAAACGAAGCGCGGAGATTCTATGATCTGCAGTACGTGGATTCTCCCGATGCCAGCCCGCTGGACCGCGAACTCACCGAGAGTGGAATCGTCAAGATCCGCATGCCCCTCACCGATGGCGATTTCGAAGAACTGATCAGCCAATACGAAGACTGTATCGATGTCTGTCCGCAGGAGCTTGGGCGGACGTATTACCAGCTCGACGAGCGCTTTGGAAACGAGGTTGGCCACCAGCGTAAAGAACAGAAAGTTGATCCAAAAACCGGACTGCAAGTTGCCGATCCGAAGAACTTTATGCATTTTACAGAAGGCGCGGAGAACCACTGGCGGCAGCAGTTTCGAAATGCTCCCAGCGGGCTGCTGAGACTGATTGCAATCGGTACCGAAATTCAGCACGAACTCATCAAAGTCGGCGAGCAGACTTACCAGCAGCTTGAAGCCACGCACCCGAATATAACGAGGGCGCATTTTGACCCTGCCCGGAACCCTCGAACTCGCTCATTTATGCGTTTGCTCAGTTATGACGGCTACGTCCCTACTGAGAACATGGGCGATGTCGCCAAGCCGCACTACGACATTGGTAACGGCACGATCCAGGCTTACGCTGATGCGCCAGGCTTCTGGGCGGCGCCGGATGGTTACAAAGGCGAAGCAACCTATCACGACACCGGTGACGGAGAAGCCTTTTTCTTCATTGGTTCCAGCCACCGAAAGGTTTACGGCTCGAAAGATCCGCTGAAGCCGCTATGGCACGGTGTGAGCCGGGTCATACCCGAAAACAGCTCCTACGTTCCGCGCCGGCACGCCGTCGTGATCTTCATAGACATGCCCCGTGTTGATTGCGCTGTCACACCGAACGATACGCTGCCGTATCTTGAGCAAGTGCCTGTCCAGGAAACATCTGTTCAGCAGCTAGGCACTGCCGCTACCCGTCTCAGTCAGGCATCATAAGACAGAACCCTGCCCACCTGATCATTTCAGGAGCAGGGTTCTTTTCAATTTATGGCCAGCTCTAAAACTGCTTCAGGTAGTTTGTTTCGAACGCAACTTCTTGTTGCTGTCTCGCGGCATGGCGTTCCTCGGCAAGCTCAATAAGCCGTGTTACCAGCGCAACCCCTGAGACGCCTGCGGTTCGCCAGTTGTGCGCATAAAGATCTCCTGGCAGGGGGTTTACCTCATTGAAGTACACCGTTTCCGTTTTGCTGTCAATCAGCATGTCCACCCGGGCAGTGCCGCTGCAGCCGAGTGCTTTGTATACAGCAAGGCCCGTATGTTCGGCCTGCTCATATAAGTCCTTGGGAAGTTCGGCAGGTAGCTGGCTATAGCCTTGTGCCCCCTTAACACCGCCTTTTTTACCGCCTTTCTTGCCGCCGCGCAGGTATTTCGTATCAAAGTCAAAAAAGTCCTCGGCACTGGTCAATGGCCGTTCCAGGAGTGCCGGACGGGGTGAGTCATTACCTAAGATGGGCAGTGTGACTTCTATAAGGTTATGAACTGCCTCTTCAACGAGGATAATGTCGTCGTAGTGCGCCGCAACTTCGATGGCATTGTGCAGTTCGGTGGCGTTCCCTGCCCGGCTGATACCAATGCTTGATCCGAGGTGGGCTGGCTTCACAAACAGCGGGAATTTCAGTTCCTTCTGGCAGGCTTTGGCAATTGAGCCAGTGTCGGCGATAATTTCAGTTCGGTTAAAATAAAGAAATTTTGGCGTAGCAATATTATGAGCCTGCGCCATAAGCTTGGCGAGCACCTTGTCCATCGCCAGAACGCTGGCCGCCTGCCCGCAGCCAACATATGGAACGCCTGCCATATCAAGTAGTCCCATCAGCGAACCGTCTTCACCGTAGGTACCGTGCATTGCCGGGAATGCCACATCAACCTTTATACGTTTCAACCCGCTGAGACCACCAGGTTTCAAGAGCGTCAGTCCACCGTCAAAGCTGACGCCTATCGGCTTCGACCGTTCGATGTAGTCTTTGATTTTGCCGCTACTAAAAAGTGTTATGTTGGTGAGCTGCTCATCACCGAACCAAGCGCCGTTCCGAGCGATATACACTGGAATGACGTGGTATTGTTTGCTGAGCTGCAGGGGTTTGATAATGCTTGCCAGTGCCGTAATGATGGAAACATCATGTTCGGTAGAGCGGCCTCCAAAAAAGACGGCGATTGTTTTCATAGTCATAAGTATAACCAATGTCCTTCGAGAGCAAAATGCTAACGCTTGATTCTAGGCGTAGTTGTCAGTCCAATCGTTTTGCATGAGCACCACGTCACCAGACGCCACAAACTGGTTGAGGTTGGTATAAAACGCCAAGGGGTCGGTTTCGATACGGACTTCACCCTCGTAGCCGACCGCATCTAAACCTGCTCGGATATGGCGCGTAACTGAGTTTTGCATCAGGACGACAATGTCTGGGCAAGCTGCTGCAATCGCTTCACCAACCTCTTTGTGAATGTTGGCTGTGTTGGCACCCTGGTCCACCAAACCGGGCGTGACATACCACTTCCGAGCGGCCGGTACTTCCGCGAGCAAGGCCGTCCCTGCCCGGATACCCTCGAGATTACCGTTGTAGGTGTCGTCAATGATCCAGGCGCCGTCGAGTTTATAGGCTTTCATGCGGTGTTCAAAGGCAGTTGTTTTGGCTATCCCAGCCTCTACTTGCTGGGGCGTCAATCCAAGTTCGAGCGCAAGTACTGCAGCAGCGCTGAGCGGTCCAACCTGGTGTCGGCCAAGCAGTCCGCTTCGCAAGTGTAGGGTAGTTTTACGATCAGACAAATCAAAAGCCGTTGCCTGCAAGCCGACCTCAACGTTGCTGACCTTCCAGCCGCCGATTCCCCGCTGCGTATATGTCATAAAACCCGGACGAATGTACGGTTTTGTTGTCGCGACGTCTCCTGCCACATACACCCGCTCGACCGGAACAGCTTTGGTGACACTAAAGATATCCTCAGCCGCCCGCTCGAGCGTCTTGTACTGGTCGAGGTGCGCCGGCGCCAGACCGGTAATCACTGCATGTGTCGGGTGTGTAGTCCGCGTAAAAGCTGCTACATCACCGGGAGCCCCCTCGCCGTACTCGATGATAAGGATATCCTCGTCTCCCTCGAGACTCCGGGCAAATGCAGCATGTGATACGGCGACATTTTTGTTGGCTGGGGTGGCGGCGACTTTTTTGCCTTCCGAGAGCACCGTTGCCAGGAGCTCTTTCATCGTCGTCTTGCCATAGCTACCAGCAATAGCAACCGTGGCGGCGGGATGCTCGGCAAACAATCGCTCTGAGGCGGCGACGGCTTTTTGCTGCTTCGGGCGAACAACCAAATACTTTGCAGCTAGAAGCGGCACGACAACCAGATGGGCCCATATGATTGGATACGAAATAAGCAAGGCAACACCGAACGGCAGTAGTTCCCGCAGTATCATTCCCTGAAGCGCAAGTATAATAATAGCCGCTCCAAGGAGTATTTGTAGCAGCATGGCAGCACGGAGCCCGAGGCGGAGCAAGCGAGCCCGCCTCGTCTGGTCGAGGCTTCTGCGACGCGCGACGCGGTCGAAGCGCT
>DATHYB010000119.1:0-15596 GCA_035459365.1 Candidatus Limnocylindrales bacterium | reverse complement strand
CACTCGGCGTGCATCATCGTGATAACCGTAGCGTTCAAGCGCCCGGATGACGATGAGCTGCAGCGGAGCCCAGCCATTTGGAAAGGCCCACTGCGTCGGCGGCGTCCCCAGCACGAACTGCCCGAGCGGCAACGAATCGGTCGTCGCCAGCCCGCCTTTGTTTTCAAAGCGCCGCAGTGCTTTTACCAGCTGTTTTGCCTGTTGTTCACTTACCATCCCGGCCCACATGGGGAAGTAGGCCGCCAGCGAACTGACAGTACCCCGCTTCTCTTTTTTGTAGTTGTAATCGTAGTACAAGCCACGAATCCGGTCCCACATGAGTTCATTCATAGCGGCCTTCCGGGCTTCCGCTGCTTGCTCCCATTTCGCTGCTTCGCGCTTGTCATCAAACAACCGGGCTGCCCGCGCAAAGTCCATTTCATACTTATAGAGCAGCGCGTTCAGGTCGACCGGCAGGTAGTGCAGCGCCTTCCGGGCGAATCGAGGTGTCATGTCCCAGCCACTTTCAGCCTCAGCCAGGTCGTGCAAATAATTGATGTCGTAGTAGCGCGACAGGCCTTTGTGTACAAGGCGCTCATTCGGCTTTTTGACACCCAACCAGACTGTCTCGTACTCCTTCTTGGCAACTTCTATAGCTTCTTTCAGCCACTTTTTGTCGAGACTGTAGGCCTGGTACGCCTCAAATATGAATGTTGTTAAAAAGGGCGGTTGCGAGCGGCCCATCAAGTACGTGCGCGATGCATTCGGAATGACTTTGAAGCGCTTGAATAGCGACTGTAGGTCCTCAAGGATGCCGAGCACCAGCTCTTTGTGTTCTTCGTCGTACATACCTTGGACCATGAAATAACTGTCCCAGTAGTACAGCTCGTTGTAGTCAAATCCTGTATCTTCAGCGAAGGATGGCACAAGATACGGCTTTGGAAGCCCAAGCAGACTTTCATCATCCTTTGGGTGGTAGCGCTCGAGTTTTGGCCAATACGCCTTTATATACTCACGGGCTGCCAAAACATCGTCTGACGTCAGCTCTTTGTCTTGACGGAACGACAGAATTCTCGTCTTACCCCTAGACGCATAGTTCTTTGCTTTATCTAACATACTCCCTAGACTAGGCCATGGTAGCGTCCGGCGTCAATAAGCGGAAAGACTATTCTTGCAGATAAAAGCATTTTATCTACAATAGGACACGTAGCATATGAAGCATAAGGGTTTATTCAATTGGAAAAAGACGGGGCTGCGCTACCTCGTGATTGGTGTTGTTATACTAGCCATCACAAGCGGGGCGCTATGGAAGTACTCATCGAATGGGCGGCCAGATGCTGTTCAATCGCAAACGAGCATCCCCAAGGCCACCGAGTCCAACCGTGCTGCAAGCCCTGCGCACGCGCACCATCAGCCCGAAGAGCCACTAGATAGTACAGCAGCTTCACCAAGCCCCGAAGCCGCTGATCGCCAAACCCCACGATCTACCTCCCCGGCACCAGCCGCATCGCAGAAGGAATGCGCTCTGAAAATCAAAGCCCTCAAGGAAAAATACAAGGCAAAACTAAAGGACCAGCACGACCTGCTCCGGGGCCGGCTAGATTACTTGATTGTCGGCTCAAATATTGCCGTTGATTACATCCATACCTACAATGCGGCAGCTGCTAGCCTGCACGAACAGTACAAGCAGCAAGCAGTTGAACATGCCTGCATCTTTCCAGAACCAAAGCCGGAATCCTTAAACGACAGCTACACGCCCTAGGCTACATTGGCCATCATAGAATTAAGCACCTTGAAGTAAGCCTGAAGATCCTGGGCCGATACATCTTTGACAATATCAGCAAATTGGCGCTGTAATTTTTGCTCAATAACCTTGACCATGTCATGAGCCTGCGAGGTGATGCGGAGAAGTTTTGTGCGCTTATCATGCGACGGCACGACACTATCTATAAGTCCCCTGCCGAGGAGCGGCTGCGACACCATAGTTACCAGCGGCACTTCGACGTGCATGAAGCGGGCAAGATCGGTTGCTCGCAGCCCAGAACGCTTCTCGTCAAGCTTGCCGAGAATAATCCACTGCGTGGTATTGAGACCGTATTGTTTGAGAATCGCATTGATTTTATTTTGTACTTTTTTGTACGTTATAACTTGTAGTGCCGCTGCTGCGTGGCTATAAAATGGTTCTGATGATGGCGTTGTACCCATAGCGCTTCCCTCCTTTTATCTTGTGCCCTATTAGAGATTCGGATCGAGACAGAATGTGAATCTTAATTATAACGTCCGCAAATTACTTCGTGCTGTTAATTAAGTTACTTAACTTACAAAAGTTTTCGCGTATACTTATGCTTATCAAGCTCCTGCTTGAATAACAATATAAGGAGGTCCTATGTTAAAGAAAGCAGCTATGGCAACAGGAGTCGTATTCCTGTTGATCGGTGTTCTCGGCTTTACACCGCTTGCTTTTGAAAGTGAAGGAGTCAAGAAACTTCTTGGTCTCTTCCAGGTTGATGCTGTACACAACTTGGTACACATTCTGTCAGGTATTGTCTTTTTGGCAGCTTCACAGACTGAGCGTTTTGCTCGCACCGCCTTCCAGGTCTTTGGCGTGGTCTACGCCCTCGTAACTCTGATTGGCTTCATGGTTGGTGACGGTGGCACAGTCCTCGGCCTGTTCCATGTCAACACCCTCGACAACCTCTTGCACCTCGTTTTGGCTGCAGCCTTCTTGTACCTCGGTTTTGGCGTTCCTGCCGACCGCCGTGCAAACTCAGCTGTTTAATACGACTAACAGCTTTTCAATCCGGCTCCACGACAGGAGCCGGATTTTTATTTTCAGGCAGCCAGCCGAGCTCGATAGCATTACGGTAGCTCCACATGCCGCTGGACTCAGTCTTGTACGACCAGAAGAACCAGGCGGCCGTATCTTGATAGGCTATAAGTTGGGCAGCAGCGTAGGCTCTGACTGCAGCATCAACGCCCCGCTCGTCAAGCCCATTAAGGGAAAGAGGATCAAGCGCCAAACTCCACTCACCGACAATGACGGGATGACGTTTTGCCATGCTGCGAAGCTGCTTCGGAAGCTTTTTCAGCGTTTTCTTCATGTGCCCGAACACATCAAGTTTTTTATCTTTTTTATTGAATGTCTGGTATTGGTGGGTATCTATATACGTATGGGCATATTGTGGCGCCCGAAGCTTACGCTTCCAGCGGCGCGGCCGGAAGCTATCATGGAAAACAACCCACACATCAGGACCGCATTCAGCCCGAACCATCCGGTACGCTGATTCATAATATTTTAGAAGCTTGCGGCGCGGTATCGTCCACTTTGGTTCGTTCAACAGTTCAATACCCAGCAAGCTCGGCTGTTTGCCATAGCGTTTGCTGAGTTCAGTCAGCACGGAGAGCGTTCTAATGATATTTTGTTCGTTTTTATGCCAGTCGCAACTACCGGCTCGGCCACTGTGGTCCCAGCCGTTCTGCGAACCTGGTGCTGCATGCAAATCTAGGAGAACTTTCAGCCCCGTTTCTTCCGCCCACGTAAATGCTTTGTCGACATACTTCAGTGTGCCGAGATAGGGAGGCTCGTCTCCGAACACCCAATATCCCACAGGAAGCCGGACTGCTTCAATCCCGTGGTCACGCAACCAGATAAAGTCTTCTTTGGTGATAAAGGTATCACGGTGCTGCTTGAGGCGCTTCGCAAGATCTGCCCACGGAAGGCTGCACAAAGTGTATTCGTCCTCGGCAGTGGAATCACTAAACACACTCGGCGTCATCCACTTTTCAAGCACTAACCAGCCACCCAAATTGACACCCCGTAATGGTCGCTGACGCTCGTTCATAGTATTTCCGTATTACTAGTGCAACAAATTATACCATTTGACTCGATCAGCTTCGCTTAACTGCTCGAGAGGTGCCACAAATGGCAGTAGCGGCAGGTATAGGTTTTGAGCTGGCTGCCATAGTGATACGCAGCCACAGTTGCGGCCGCCCGGGCTTCACGCTCAGTATCAAATGCCAGCTTTTCTGCACACGGCAGCACTGTCTCATCGTCTTGGTCCATACGATACATGATACGGGAGCCGAGAGCTCAATGATAGCGCTCATGCTGGTGTGAATATTCCCATGGTTTGTCACTGCCGTAGGCCGTACTATAACGGGAGTGCTTAAGATAAAGGAGTATCCATGCTGAAACGCGCCGCGTCTCTCCTATGTGCTTGTCTCTTGCTGGTCATAGCCGTACCGGTACAAACCGTTAGTGCGCATAGTTCAGCTACCAGAGCCGACGATCCAATCTGGTCTGGTCTCTGGGCGGGAGCGAATTTTGACATTGGAAACGTTTTTAGCTCACCAGAATCAGCCGCTTCCGAGCAGGCGCAAGCCTCAAATCGCCGTACTGGCGGGTATGTTGCGCTCGGCGATTCAGTTGCAGCCGGAGCCGGCCTGCCAGCCGGCAGCAGTCCTTCGGCAGAGGATCAGCGCTGCGGTCGGAGCCCTGCTGCATACCCATACATCGTCGCGCGATCTTTAAGCCAGCCGGTCCGCCATATTGCCTGCAGCGGCGCAACCGCCGGTGACCTCTTTACCGTACAGCGATCAGGCAGCCCGAATGTTCAGCCACAGCTTGATGCAGCTTTCGCAAACGGTACACCGGAACTCATGACCATAACCGCCGGCGCTAACGATGCGGAGTGGGCTGGGTTTATCAGAAATTGTTACGCCGCAAACTGCAATACCGATGCATTTAGTGCTCTGGCTGCCGCACGGCTGACTGTACTTGACACCAAACTCCGGATCGCCTTTGAACAGATCCAAGCTCGAAGTGGTTCGAATCCCCCTCGGGTTATTATCACTGGCTATTACAATCCGCTTTCTCAAGCTTGTACACGATTGCAGTCTAACATCACTAGTGGCGAGATCGATTGGATCAGCCGCCAGGTTACTGCCCTCAACCGCACCATCCAGCAGGCGGGTAGTTCCTATCCATTTGTGACATTCACTTCGGTTTCATTTACTGGCCATGATATATGCTCCAAGAATCCCTGGATTCAAGGACTCTCCAGCCCAGCTGCCTTCCACCCCACCGCCGAAGGGCAACGCGTGATTGCCCGTTCTGTTATCCGGGCTCTCAACCAATAGTAGCCTCTCAGACAAAACAAATATCGACCAGTTTGAGGTTGATCGGAAGTTTTGAGTTCTTCATAAGCTTTTATCTCAGCCTTGCATAACACGGAAACCACTAGCGGCGCTGGAACGAGTACTGCAACTCTTCCGGCCATCGTTCCACAAGTTCGAGTGCATACTCCGGCCACCACGTACCTGCCGGGGGACCATTGAAACATTTCTTCGGGTCAGGGTCAGAACCGTCCGATTCACCAATATTCTTGATATGCAAGTAGGCATCAACGTACGGCTCGCCGGTCGAGCCGGTAGGATAATGACCCAGCGCCCGCCCTGGTGGGTTACACCAGTTAAACCCTGGCTGCTCATGGTTCTCGTAGGGTCCGAGACCATTCCGGGACGTATCAATGATGAAGTGTTTGTCATCGATCTTTTCAGAAATAGCCCGGCCAAATTTGATTGTTTCATCGTTACGCCTGAAGTTTGAGACATTAAGGCTAAAACCGTCCGCCATAGCAATATTTGCCTTCTTGAGGCGATCGGCCATAACATCCGTATCTTTGGTCCAGCCGCTGTTGCCAGCATCAAGATAGACATAAGTCGACGGTAATGACTTCAACCGCTCAACAGCATAGGACAGCATGGTGTAGTACTGGCCTCGTTCCGACTCTGTCAGACAGGGCTTGCCGGTGCCGTCGTTGCTTATCGTATGCACCAGGGCATCAGGCTCGATAACGACAATAGCCTGCTGCTGGGCAATTGCCTTGACGAAGGTGTCGATGTAATCATAATAAGCCGCTTCGTTCGGCGCACCACCCGAAGAATATTTGTTACAGTCTCGCTTAGGAATATAATACGCAACTATCACGGGAACTGCCCCTTCCGCGTTAGCCGCCTGAACATAGGAGTACATATCGTCGTAGTTGGCACCGTTTGTATACCACCGAGCATTTTGCTGGTCCGCCAACTTATCCATAAAAACTGCTTTATCCGGCCGTTCACGGCGCCATATTTCTGCCTGCCGGGCAGCATTCGAATCAGGGTCTACATACAGCTTTTTGTCACTGAGCGGGCTCGTTGTGGCTGATTGCTTAGACACAAAGGGCAATGAATCAGTCAGAGACGAGCCGTTGTTTCTGCCGCCACTTATGGCAACCGCAAGTCCCGCGACCAACACAGCACCCAGGGCGGCACCAGACAGACGCCTTATCCGCATCTCCCGGCGCTTCTGGCCCTGGTACTCAGTAGCACCAAAATACGCTTTCATATCATTAATTAACCGACGTAGGTATTTCATAAACTTGGAGTGAAACTACTTATACTTATTTACATGTAATCGTAGGCTGATTTGGTGAATAGCACTATATAAATTTCTTCATAGATCATTCACAAGCCGACAGTATATTTTACCATGCTCTTGTAATTTGATCCATTTCCTTTACCTAGTATAAAAGGCCTCCCTGAGGAGACCCTGTATACCTGTGTAAGTCGCTACTACCTAGAGGGAGTCATAGGCGCTGGTAGCTGACCGCATGAGCACTTTGCTATCGGTTGTTCTTGTTTTGTTGGTTGTTGTTCTGCTGTTGTTGGTGCTGACCATTGTTCTTGTTTTGGCCGTTGTTCCAGTTCTGCCGTCCCTGGTTTTGGCCTTTATGCTGCTGTTTTTGGTGCTGGTTCTGGCCATTGCCCTTGTTCTGCTGCTGCTGATTGTGGTTTTGTTGCTGGCCCCGGTTGCCCTGCTGGCCCCGGTTTTGCTGGTTGTTGTTCCAATTCTGCTGTCGTTGGCTACTATTCTGTTGTTGCCGCTGATTCTGTCCCTGTTGATGATTGTTCTGGTTTTGGCCGTTGTTCTGCTGGCCTTGGTTCTGGCCCCGCTGTTGACCTTGTTGATTGCCATTCCAGCCTTGTTGCTGCCGGCCCTGCTGATTCTGCTGTCGTTGGTGCTGGTTTTGACCTTGTTGCCGATTGTTCTGTTGTTGCTGGTTCTTGTTGTTCCAGTTCTGCTGCCAATTGTTATAGTTGTTCTGATGCCGATTATCGTTTGAATTTTGTTGTCGATACTGCTGCTGTCGGTAATGGCCGTGCCGTTGGCCGTTCTGGTATCGTTGCTGTTGGCTGCCGTTCTGTTGTTGCTGGTTGTTGTACCACTGGCCTGTCGTCGCTGATGCAGGTCCTGCAAACCCTAGGCTTGCTACAGTGACTGCAACGGCCGCAACCAGACTCTTTGATACAAGCGCTTTGCTATGGTTAGGCATACACCCTCCTCCATTTAGATAACAAGTGCAGAGTATAGTCGCTCTGAGTAGGGGCTGCTGTTAAATATCAAGCTTGTGATTAATACTGCTCGCAACGATACCATTGTTTTGATAGTAGTAGAAGACTGGGAAAATGTTGTAACAATAGCCCTTATAAACGGGCTTCATAAGTGAGGGAGTTTGTAGCAGCCATCCGTCGTCCTGTCCTAAGCGGAAAACGAGAACTGCTATTTTTCAGGGGCCGTGGAGCCCTTGTCGCGTGCTTTAGACAGACCAATCGCAATTGCCTGTTTGCGATTGGTCACTTTTTTATCCGAATTGCCGACATACAGTTCGCCTTCCTTGAACTCGTGCATCGCCTTTTCAACTTCATGCTGTGATTTGTCGTCATATTTTGCCATACAAACCTCCTTTGAATTATGCCGCTTGATTAATAAGCCCCGACAATTTTGATGGGAATATTGGCGTTGACGTTGTCATACATCCAGTCCGAAAAACTCACTGGCACACGAATACAGCCATGGCTTGCCGGATATGTAGGCACGGATGTGGATCCATGGAGCTTGACGCCGCCAACAATATGCCGCTTATTGTACATGTTGCCGTAATTGGAGATATATGCGAAGCGTCCCACGCTTTGGGTGCGGCATGACTCTGGATAGAGCGTACTGCAGCTCCATCCGCGCAGCGTCCCACCGAGTGCATACGTACCATTGGGCGTTCCGAAACCGCTCATACCGGTGGATATCGGTGTAACCGCCCGGTACTTACCGCCAGTTGCATAAACCATCATTTGGCATTTTTCGTGGGCGACGAGGTACGTCCCAGCAGGAGAAGGAATCGCCCTGAGGCTCGAGTAGCGCGTATTGTAGGCTCTTAGCTTAGAGAGCAATGCCGTGTCGAGTCCTGCCCGGCTTGGCGTCAGGCCTGAGATGTAGCGGAACATACAAAAGCCACGTGCCGTCTTGGGCCCAAATACACCGTCTGCTGCTCCAACTTGCATGCCGAATTTATTGGCAATAGTTTGCGCCTCTTTGATCTGAGTTGCCGTTGCTGCCGCGGCTGATCCTGTTGGCACGAGGGCTATGATACAAGCTACCGTAGCCGCGACAAGCGTGGTTTTTTGCAAAATTTTTTGGAATTGAATCATAGGAACCTCCGGCACTTACTGCATTATGGTATCCGGAGATTATACATGATACAGCCCAAATTTTTACAGCCCGCTGCAAACGGGGTAAACAGTATTATTTCAGTAAGTAAGATTTCAAACTGCTGGCCTGACCCGGGCGATATTAAATACCTATTGAATTAAGGAGATGACCACCATGACACCAGACAGTCCGACTACCACAAGCACGACGCCAGACACTCAGCCTGACACTCGGAAAGTTGCCGTCATTACCGGCGCCTCCAGCGGCATCGGCTACGCAACTGCCATCGCTTTTGCCGACAAAGGCTACAACCTCGTTCTGGCAGCCCGACGCGAGCAGCTGCTCAAGCAAGTTGCCGAGCAATGCGAACAGTACGGAGTCAAAGCCGTGGCCGTCATGGCCGATGTCAGCGAAGAAGAGGACGTGCAGCAAATTGCTGACGTTGCCCGGACCACCTTCGGCCGCTTTGACGTCTGGGTCAACAACGCAGCAGTCGCACTCTATGCCAAGTTTGACGAAGCACCTATGGACGAATACCGCCAAGTCCTTGAAACAAATCTCTTTGGCTACATCTACGGTTCACAAGTAGCCATCAAGCAATTCAAACTACAAAACACCGGCACGCTTATAAACATTGATTCCGTGAACGCCGAAGCGCCGCAGCCCTATAGCAGCGCATATAACATCAGCAAATACGGCGTCCGCGGCTTGTCCCATTCCATCCGCATGGAGCTCGAACTCGACGGTCTAAGTGATAACATCGCGGTCTGTAATGTCATGCCGGCTTCTATTGATACTAACTTCTTCCAAAATGCTGCCAACTACACGGGTCGCAAGCTTCGTGCCCTCGAACCAGTCTATGACCCAACCTACGTTGCCCAGCACATCGTCAAACTGGTCGACGAGCCGCAGCGCGACATCATTGTCGGACCAGCCGGAAAACTGATGGCCACCCAGCACCGGGCAACCCCCTATCTGTATGAACGCCTAATGAGCCGCTTTGTTGACCGTAACCACCTCAGTCAAGAGCCAACGCCCGAAACACAAGGAAATCTGTACGAACCGCTGCATGCTAATACGGGCATGCGCGGCGGCTGGCGTGAAACGAGGCGGGCTGACAAACTCAATGCCGCTCTGGGTCTGACAGGCGCTGGTCTGGTAACGCTCGCCGGCTTGAGTTATTGGTATGTCAAAAGGAAACGTAGCTACTAAACTATAATCACTAGCACTTTACAAAACAGCATATTGATTATTTTACACATATGTGTTATAATCTCAGTTAACTTTAGAAGAATGCGTGTCAGTTGACGGCTTCTCTGGGGTGGAGCTTACAGATAATGATCCTGGAACAATTTCAGACCCCAAACTGGCGACTCAGCAAGCGGCGAATAGCCCGCCAGTATCGACGTACCAAACGCCAGGTCAGCCACGTGCTGCACATCAAATACCGCCGCAGCGAACGGACACTCTACGCCTACTTCCGCAAACAATACTTTCCGACTACCGCCCTGGCCGATACCCGTCTGGCCATAAAAAAGAACGAAGACATCTTCCTCGGTACACTCCTCGTTTCTCTCGTGCTCGGATATGCCTTTAGCGTGTCAGGACTAACGCTGGCTCTCGAGTTTATGGCCGTTGGCGGAACCATGGCTTCCGCTCTAGGCCTGAGTGAAATGCTCCTCTACTTTGTCGCTGGCAGTGTGTTTGCAGTCGCTATTGCCTGGCTGGTCGTATTTCTGCTTAATGTCAGTTCGATCGCCATCCACCAGGGAGCAACCCATAAGCGTTACCGCTCACTCATCGCCACCCTACGCGCCGGCCTCGGCCGGACAAGCCGGGTTACGGGTACGTGGATCGCTTTTTTTGCCTTGCTCGCGGTTCCTTTAGCAATACTGGGCATGTTAGCCCTCCAGATACTACTCAACTTCGAACTCACCGAGAATACTACCATAGCCCTTATGACAGGCTGCGTCATTGCTGCTTGCACCTGGATTGTCGGCGTGCTCATGAATTTTAGCCTCGCACCATACATTGCCTGCCTCGAAGAACAGGTCACGATCCTTGAAAGCTTCGTTCGCAGTCGCCAGCTGGTCATGCGCCGCGGCCGGCTCTTTACGCTCGGCACCTACACCCTGCTTTGTCTTGGACTGGGGGCAGCTTTTCTCGTGGGCCGTGTCATTGGAACCGTTACGCCTATTGGCAGCGGTGCAATCTTTACCATACTCACCGTTCCGGTACTGCTCGCCACTAATGGCATTTTCACGACCTTATACCGCAAACGACGTTTGGCCCGAGCCTAAGCTCCGCTCTTCACGCTAGCGGCTGCCCAAATAAAATAAAAAGGCCCTCAAAGAGGACCGTAGTTATCATATGGTGGAGCACCTTGAAAAAAGTTCACCCCTCATTGTCGAGGAAGTACATCGCCGGCGTGATTTACTCTGGTACGAGTATTTAGATTATGAATATAGTGAAAAACGCTCAGCAGATGTAGATGTTCCCTTGGGGCTTTAGCCCCCCCTATACATACACGGTAACGCTGTGTACTACTGCCGAGATTTTGGAGATGTCTTGAGTGTGGCCGCTTCATCTTTTTCGGCACGCCAAATTGAATAGACATACAACACGACAGAAAGGACAATCATGATGAATATTAGCCCGTCAATCACCAGCGGTAATGCCGGAAAATTCTGAGTCTTTTCTTCAGTAATAATCTTCGCCGACAGCACTACAACGAGAAGTACGGGGAAGATATAGCGATAAATGATGTGCAGCCATTCAGAGTATATCGGGTAATTTTCAAGGTATGATTTGCCCTCACGAGTAAACGCTTTACCTCCATAATGCTGAGATAGCTCTTCTTCCAAGCGATGACTATAGTTGTATATTTTCTCTAAATTGATGACGGCCTGAAAGTAGCTTATCGAAGTAAATAGTACCCCCGCCCAGACTAATGAGCCTATGAAGCTAAGGCTAAGTGATGCATCTATGCCTAGCTTTTTAGTGATTATTTGCGATAACACACCCTGAGAATGATCCGGTGACACAACTATGAATGCCATAACGCCAAGTAATACAAAAACTGCAATGAAGGCTTTGTCACATGAGCGCCCAGTCTTCTTCATGTCTGCCACAGTATTGTTATAGTGGTCATTCAACACTGTTAGCTTGGTATCTTCAGTGGGCCGTGCCATTTCTCTATCTCGCTAGGGCGGCAATAATGTCCCGCTCGTTAAAGCTACTGACTCCAATAGCTCGCCCTTTTGGCACAGTCTGTGGGAGATAAGCTGGTTGTTGAAGAGAAACCGCAACAATTTTCTTATTGTATTTAATTGCCTGCTGGCACTCAAAGTTAATCCAGTTGATACAGCCGATTTGTGCAGCATCTCGATGACGCTGATTAACGTACTTACCGCACAGCACTAATACATGTGTTGCATCTTGAACCTTGGTACTGAGTACACCCTTTACCCGTGCTACAGAATCGCTCATTATCTCTGTAGGTGTTTTGTCTTGAAAAACGAATTGGAAACGGCTGTTTGCACTCCATGCTTCCAACAACAACTTGTACCTACGGTCGTTCTCATAATCGAAACTAACAAAAACCTTTGGCTTTATCTTACGCAATAACGGTGGCTGCGGCGAGGGCTGATTTGCTTTGAATAAAGCATCTGCCAGTCGGGAGATATTTGGATCATAAGTCATGCTAACATCATTTTACTACCTGAGTGTCAAAACGCCAGCGTGATAAGCACAACAGGCGTCGCACAATAAAGATTATACGAGCCACCCTAACAGGGGTAACGTCAATTTTTTAGCTACAAAAGTGCCTGTCAAGTACTTGTTATTTCTCGCACACCACTGTTGATAAACCTATTATACAATAATGGCTTTAGCTTAGGTTCTTTGCTGCTTTCAGTAAGGTCAAGTCACGAATTTGAATAAACTTGCCTTCATAATTGGTAGGCTCATCTCGCTCTAGTAATGCTATTGCGCTGTCAATATCGTCAACCCAAACAATAGAAAACTGTTCTCGGAGTTCTTTCTCGGTAAAGTCTGGGTCACCTTTTTCGCCAACTTGGATTGCAGTAAAACAGTATGATGTCTGCATTAGCCCATATTGGTTACGATACTCTATGATCTCGCCTACTTCGCCCGTTATTTCTGCCTTGCAGCCGATTTCTTCCAATAACTCTCTTTCAAGTGTGGTAGGTATATCTTCTCTCTCATCAATGCCACCGCCAGGCAATTTATGATAATTGTGAAGCCCGACATGCAGCAGGGCAACTTTGCCAGCGCCGTCAGAAACTACTGCACGGGCCGCATCACGTTTTCGAAAATTAGCAGTACCTACGCTTGGTGCGTTTGGCACAATATCTTGTTCATTGATTACAAGTATGTTTTTCATTTAAGCTAAACATTCCTTAGCTAATTCCGGAAATTCAACAGTACGTAAATCCTTATAACAGAAGTGTCCATGGTTATGAAACTCGTTATAATCAATATCCTTGACCTTGTCCCGTATGATCTGCACGGACTTATGAATGGTCTCTTGGTCGTTATCAGAATTAAAGATAGTAACGCCAGCGGTTCGACTTACAAGGTCGGGATCAATCTCAAAGTCGAAAAAGTCTGCTGTGTCAGAAACAGGGTTATTTTCGGGATTAAGCCAAGGGGCTACCAAAACCACCTTGCCAACTTTTTTATCCTTATTTTCGCTTAACCAGCGAACGAGAAATCCACCGCCACAGCTATGTCCAACCAGTACTGTTTCGGGCGTAATATCAAACTTCTCAAACTCTTGTTTCCACACGTCATAGCGTGGCGAGTATGGTTTCGGCGGCTCAATTGCTACTGCAAACACATCATTTATCTGCAATTGCTTAGAAAGCCAAGGGAACCAATGGTTATTGCTGTTGGTCGGATATTTGGGGTCATAGTACTCCACTTTGTCGGGACGCCCTGGTACTAAAATTGCGTTTTTCATTGTTGCATAATAACAGGCATAAATTGGAATAGCACGGATACAGCAATCAGACTTAGAAGCTCATTAATATGTTAGCTATTATTCGTCACACTGTTATTTGGGCTACAAGAAATCAGGAACAAACAAAAAAGCACTTAAGAGTGCTTCTAATGCTGATTTGGTGGAGCTGGCGGGTACCGCCCCCGCGTCCGCCGGTTTATCTTGGTTAGTCGTCTACAGGCATAGTCCATTTTGCTGTCTTAGCATGCGGGTATCGAAACGAACAAACATCTCGCATGAGCAATCCGAAGGCTTAACGGTCACTATGGATGGTAGTAACCGGGCAACCAGAAGATATAGAACGCTTTCAGTCTATCTGATGTCAACGTGAGCGTTGCTAACGGCAATTAAGCGAAAGCTGGTGCGCGCTGAGCGAGTACACGGTCAACGGCGCTAGAAATAGAGTTTGCATCTATTTGGATTTGTCTATAACGCTGACAAGCGGCCTGCTGATCTAACCGATAAAGTCCAACGTCGAGCTTAAAATTCAGCCCCATGTCTTTGCGCAAACTATCGTTTACGTAAGGACTATTATAGCATAAACGTCAATTTTTATATAGCTGTTCCAGGAGATTACTAGAGTTGGAGTCCCAGAAGGGTACTGACGATGCAGGAGACTTATTGTGTCAGGTCGGGCAGGAGCGAAGTGTAGAGAGCATACCACTGCTCAAGTGTAATATTTTGGGCGCGCAGCCTTGGGTCAAGCTGTGCCTTTTCTAGATGCCGCAAAACATTCGGCTTGTCGACATGCAGTCCCGAACTAAGCGAATTGAGAATCGTTTTACGCTTTTCGCCGAAACCCGCCTTTACCACCCGGAAGAATAGTTTGGTGTCTATATCTGCAAAGAGCGGCTCCGCACGGTACTGCATAATGACAATCTGTGAGTCTACTTTTGGAGGGGGAGTGAACAGAGCGGCTGGTACGGTAGGACCAAGCGAGACGTCCCAGAAGTACTGGCTGGTGACGCCGAGAATTGATAAATTACCTGGTTTGGCAGCGATGCGTTCGGCAACTTCTTTTTGGACCAGGAGCACCGCTACAGCAGGCGGGTTGGACGACTCAGATAGCACCCGGACAAGTTTGCTCGTTAGGTAGTACGGGATATTGGCGACTACTTTATAGCCCGGCAGCATTGCAGTCAGGTCAAACTGCAGGATGTCCTGCTCGACGACATGCAAATTCGGAGCTGATACGCGCTTCTGCAAATCACGGGCAAGATCACTGTCAAATTCAACTGCCGTGACGTGCTGGGCACGTTTCACGAGCAAGCGAGTCAGCGTACCGAGACCAGGCCCAATCTCAAGCACCGTATCCTGCGCCCCAACCTCTGCCGAGAGGAGCATCGCCTCAAGACTCACCGGATCGTCGAGCCAGTGCTGGCCGAGTGATTTTTTAGGAGGGGGGTTCTTGGACATATCGTCAGATTATACGGTAACCATCAGCCGTCTACCACCAATGGTTCTTTACCCAGAAATTGTAAGCTGCGGCCCATGTGCCATACCGGCCAGTAGCGTAGCCATTACACCACCGTAGTTGGGTAACGGGGTTGGTCTGCCAGTCAGCACCAGCAGAAGCCATTTTCGTTCCTGGCAAAGCCTGGCATAGACCATAGGCACCACTCGAGGCATTCCGGGCAGCGGGGTTCCAGCCCGATTCTTTACCTACAATATAATCAACATACTGGTAGTCTCCTGGTGCAATACCTGCCCGGGCCATGTCGCCCTTGATGCCACTCAAGTTGCTACCAATCACTTTAATCTCAGCAACCGGCTCCTGAATAATCGTGGACTGCACGGCACGCCGCCCGACTTCGACGCCGTTCTTGGTGTTAATTTCGTAGACGACTGCGCGTTTACCGGGCGCGCCAGTTTGCCGGATAGCCGATGTTCCGTATGCCAGGGTATTGTCCGGAACCGTTTGTACCGGCATCGGAACTGGTTCTTCAACCGTTTGCGTCGATAAGCCGTTACGGATAACTGCCACGCTCGCCAAAGAGGCTAGTGGAGCGTCGAGGCCAGGGTTGACTTGGTCCTGGGGCAAGAGTTTGACCTTGCGCTCATCGAGTA
>DATHYB010000118.1:0-6645 GCA_035459365.1 Candidatus Limnocylindrales bacterium | reverse complement strand
GTCCAAAAATTTGAGATATTCGATACGGCGCAGCAGCGAATCAAGCAGAGCCGTCACTGAGACTTCGTCGACCAGCGCTCTGAGACCCGACAATACATCTCCCAGTTCAACCAGTGCCTTCCGCGCTTTAGGGGTCAGCTCCTTGCATTCACCGGCAGCTAGGAGAGCTTGCTGCAAGTTATAGCCATGCATCCGCTGCCAGGCAAAAAACGTCTCCAGCGACTTCGCACCGACTCCACGTGTGGGGACGTTGACGACACGTTCAAAACTCATACGGTCCTCAGGCTGGTACACCAGCCGCAGGTAGGCCATGATGTCCTTAATTTCTTTGCGGTCATAGAAACGCTGTCCGCCGACAATTCTATAGGGGATACCGTAATGAATAAAGGCCTCTTCGATGGAGCGGCTCTGGGCGTTCGTCCGGTACAGCACCGCATAGTCGCGGAACGAGCGCAAGCCACCATCGATGCCCATCCGAACCCGGCGCACAATCGATTCACCTTCGGCCCGTTCATTCTGCACCTGCAAGAGCTGCACTGGAAGGCCGTTGCCCGCCTCGGTCCAGAGCTCTTTCATAGAACGCTGCTGGTTCTTGGAGATTATAGAGTGAGCCGCGTCGAGGATGTGTTTGGTGCTGCGGTAATTCTGCTCGAGCTTGATAACCGTACAGCTCGGGTAGTCGCGCTCAAAGTTCAAGATATTGCGGAAGTCAGCGCCTCTCCAACTGTATATCGATTGCCAGTCGTCCCCGACTACTGCAATATTTTTCTCGGGTGCTGTCAATAGCTTTACCAACTGGTACTGGGCGGCATTCGTATCCTGGTACTCGTCAATCATGATGTACTTGAACTGCTTCCGCCAGCGTTCCCGGACTGCGGGGTGGTTTTGCAGCAAACTGACGGTGCGGTTGATGAGGTCGTCGAAATCAAGTGCGGCTGCATCTTTGAGCACCTGCTGGTAGATTGGGTACACCTGTGAAGCAGCCTGTTGGGCTGGGCCGTTGGCGACACCCCGGTAGTCTTCCGGTGAGAGCATTTCGTTTTTGGCAGCGCTGATCATGCCCGACAAGACTCGAGCCGGGAAAGTCTTTTCATCGATCATCAGCTGCTTGCTAGCCTGCTTGACGGCAGCCTGCCGATCGGCTTCATCAAAGATAACGAAGGAGCGCGGGATACCAATATGCTCGCCGTCTTGGCGTAGCAAGCGGACACAGATACCATGAAACGTCCCCATATAAGGCATAAATGAACGGTTCTCCGCTCGTTCACCGACTAGGTGCGCTACCCGTTCGCGCATTTCTTTGGCAGCCTTGTTAGTGAATGTCACGGCCAAGATATTGAAGGGCGTTACCTTGCCGCTCTCGATGATATAAGCAATACGGTGCGTCAGCGTTTTCGTTTTACCCGACCCAGCACCGGCTTGGATCAGCAGTGGTCCCTCGGTCGTTTCAACAGCGCGGCGCTGTTCAGGGTTGAGCCCCTGCAATAGGTTTGAAAGCATTTCTTTATTTTAGCAGTCGGGCCAGGTGGTTATTGTTGTGTTAAAAGCTCGGGCAAGTCGCCGCTACCAAGAATCGTTCTAATCCCAAGTAAAGTACCAAGCATCTACTGGTATTATTTATGCATGAGTAATAATAAGATTATTATGGCACTTGCTGTCGCTTTATTATTTATAGTTATTTTAAGTTTTGTGTCATATGCAAGGGTAGAAGAATATGTGCAATATGAGGTAGGCCAGCCAAGGTGCGAAGCCATATCGCCAGAATGCGGGTATTGTTCAGGTAAGATTATTCTAGGAACTTGTTATTCCATCAAGCACTAGCCAGGATGGCTCTAACCTCGTCCACGATGCTGTACCATTGTGGACGAGGTTAGAACTAAATTACTGAATATTTAATGGTCTAATATAAGCCTCGTAATCCCGTAAAGCTTCCTATATTTTTGATATTCTGCAAACTTTGGCAATGGCCATATGGTGTTTGTTCCTTCAACATGCGTAGAATGTAGCAGTAATGGATTGCCTTCGCGGTCAAATTTGCCCGTATGTACCGTGGCATGTTTAACGGGGAAATCCGCCCAATTAGTTAATGCGCCGTCATTATAAACAGGAATAAATTCTTCGGGTTCTATCGATGCCTTATCGACACCGAACCACACTAAATCGCCCCTTCGCATGTCTGCGATACTATTGACCTTGGTAAATGTATGAGTGTCTAAATACATCTCAGCGCATTGTAATTCACTTGTAAGTTGGTAGTTAAAAATATCCCGTAGTGCAAGGTGAGCCAGTGAGATGCAGTTAATTCCTTTCCTTAGAGCGTCTTCAGGTGTCTGTACTACGTCTGGACCTTGGCTGAATCTATATACAAATGAAGGGTTAATATAACGGTCTAAAACATCAGTCATTGTTCGTTCCCCTCTTGCCTTGCTGCCAGTTTACTGCTGTCAAAAATGGCGCAAATAAATCTTCATCTAATGATATGGTTATTTCTGATAATTCTTTATCAGCGGGGTTATCTTGTGTAAAAACCACTGCTGGTACATCAGAAATAATACAAAGTGGCGTCTGCTCCGCGCCCTCACCCATCGCTAAAACGGCGGCGGCTGCTAAGCCACCAGCGACGTTGGCCTGCGTGACTCCAAAAGGTCTATCGAATAGATCAGGTTTGCCTATATAATTCCGCAGTGCCATAAAGCCGCTGTGTGCTAAGGAGATACCCGTGGTACCTCTTCTGAGTGGTTGGCACGTACTGTCGGTTATTACTACCCCTACATTTTTAAGCCCGTGTTTTGTGGATAGATGCCGTCTAATGTCGTTTGCTGTTTTTTGAGCATCACGTGGCCATAATATGTAATAGCCTTCGCCATTAGACTCGTCCACCCCGGCCATTGGTATAAGGGTATTGTTCGTAATCGTGAAGTGATGTCCGTATTTGCTGAGGCTTGCTGGAAGGTATAGATTTGATTCGCGGGCAACCAACTCTTCCTTGTCTATGTCTGCATAGGCTATGACATTGCCTTCACAGATTGATACTATTTTAGAGGTTACCGCAATAATACTGCCCTCTTCGATGCTTGAAAGCGCGCTGTCTAAGATTTCAAAGATACTACCAGATCCAAGTGTAAGCTTAGGTGTTTTGATTGCTGCTATGTTCATGACCGCTCCGTAAGTTATCACTATAAAAACTGCTCCAGATGGAGCAGTAAATTTTAACCAACTGTAATATAACTACTCCTACTGTAAGATAAGAGTTGTTCCAGTAAATCCAGACCAAGTGCATAAGTGCTTATTGTGAATCATAACAAGGCCATCCTTAGTTGATTCTATAATACCATGAATTCCCTAACTTATCGTATGTTTGGCAGTGCATTGAACACGCGAGTGTAAAGCTTGTCTACCGTTTGTTTTTGCTTATCGCCAGATGCTGCGTAATGGTCGAGTCCTGGTGCTGCGTTTACTTCGATCACACTGTATGGAGACTCGGAATCAGTTATGTCGCTACATGCTAAATCAACACCACATAATCTCAAGTTGAAATTCTTTGCAGTGTAGGCTGCTAAGTCAGACCAGTGGCTATGTATTTTATCTGTCACGTCTTCAGAAGTGCCTCCCATAGACAGATTAGACACTGGGACGAGTACGAGATCCTGGCCTTCTGCCAGTCTGCTCTCCACTGTTAACCCTTGTTTTTGTAAATGAGTAACAATGCGATAGTCATCTGCATCCAAGCGCGTATCACGTCCTTCGGCGTCGAACTGCGCCTGTAATTTGTCAAGAAGTCCCCGTACACTACTCTCACCGTCACCTAAGACAGTCAAGGGGATGCGCCTATAGGCACTAATCAATTCACCATCAAGCGTAACAACTCTGTAGTCAGGCATGTCTATCGGCTCTTCTACGATCGCTACACGAACTTTCTTCTCGTCATATAAATCCATGACTTCGCCGAGTTCATTGGCCGAATGAACTTTATAGATGTCGCCACCCTTTGAGCCGTCTACTGGTTTTGTGTATACAGGATAGCCTAACTCGTCCTGTATATAAGCATCTGCCATATCGGAAGTTCTTAGTGCTTGATTTCCGCGAGCTGCTTGACTTGGTCGAATTTTATCTGCCCACCATGGCAGTAAAAACTCTTCCCCTTTTGGGTGTTCAACCCCGATAGTCTCTAACATGAATTTCGTATGGCCTTTGTCTTTGGCAAGGTCGCTGGATGCACCGGTGTTTAGCCCTAAATCGTTGCCGTATGTTATTCTGTGGTTTCCGTCATGATAGGTAATCCTTGATACATAACCATAATCCGGCTCTACATCAATATCGGCGACGTCCTGTAAGGCGCCACTTTCGTAGAGACGGAGTAAACTACGAGTTACGTAAGGGTAATGATCTTTTGGTTCAGGAAAATTAGGTAAGAATTCGCTCATGAAGCCCAATATACATCTGGCGCGCATTAATGTCTAGCATACTGAGAATGTAGAATGAAAGGCTTTTCGTGTGATAAATCGTTCATGTTGCTTGTGCTGAGTGTACCTAAAAGAAGGTGGTAATTGGCTGTATGCCCGGCAGTGTCACAAACCCAGCATCAAGCATCAATTCAAACAAAGCTGCGGCTAGTAGAACAATCAGTAGTGTCCCAAAAATAGCTGCCAGCCGTGACCGCCGCCGCTCTACAGCATTGAGGGGCAAAAAGTACTGCTCAGACTGTACCAGTTCCTCGAGCGCCGCCTGCTCGGTCGCTTCCTTTTCGGCAGCAGCAACCGCTTTGGAAGTCGCAGCATCGGATGAAACCTGCTCGCTCTCAGTATTCGAACCAATCGAATCGTTCGTTGGTGTCGGAATAGGAGTAGCGTCAGCAGTAGACAGGGCTGGATCTTTGGGTTCATCACCCGCAGCGTCATGTTCTTCATCGTGAGGCGTTTGAAAGATTTTATCTATCTTCGTCGGCACTGCTTCAGGGTCATCCAGTTTTGTTTGCTGTGTACTTGGGCTCTGGCCTGTCGTACCGCCATCAAGAGCAGGCACGGTTTGGTCAGGTTCTGGTAATACTTCTGGTGTCGCACGTTCTGCATCTGAAGGTTTTGCAGCGTGGCCCGTTGGCCCATTAAGCGGCTGCAGCTCAATTTTCTTTATAATACTGTCGGCAGGAGTAGGCTTGCCTGCCTTTTTGACTGGCTCGGGCTCACCTTCTGATTCAGAAAGCGGTTTGATAACAACTTTTAATGTCTGCGTGAGCGGCGGTGCTGACGGAACTTCATCCGAAACTGCCGTTACCATTGGATCGTGCATAATAGTGCGGTTGGTGACGATGACTGGACGCGCCGTTGCAGGTGCAGCCGCCTGCCTGCCCGGCTTAGCGATATCAAAGACTTTGGCTGTTTTGGGGGCTGGTTTTGCTGTCTTTTCTGCCATATTAGTCCGTTCGTTCTTGCCGTGAGTGGTACGCCGTATCAACGATGGCCGTGAATTGTTTGTAGTTGAGGCTCGCAGCTCCAACGAGCACGCCGTCACAGCCTTCGATGTCTATATAGGCCCGGGCATCATGGTCGCTCACGCTGCCGCCATAGAGGATGCGGACAGCCGCGGCAGCCTGCGGGCCATACAGTTCCTGGATTTGGAATCGAATGTAGGCAATTGCCTTTTGCATCTCATCCGGCCGGGCAATTTCACCGTCAAAGGTTGAGATTGCCCAGACGGGTTCGTAGGCGATGACGACGTTTTCTATGTCGTGCGAGGTAACATTTGCTAGAGCCGTCGTCAGTTGGTCATGAATAACTTGGCGCGTTTCGCCGGCGCTGCGTTCTTCTTTGGTTTCACCAATACAGATGATCGGCATAATACCATTCCGGACTGCAGCTGCAACTTTATCACGGATCAGTTCAAGACTTTCATTGAAGTAAATGCGCCGTGCTGAATGGCCGATGATGGCGTAGTGCACCAGTTCGCGCACCATGGCAAATGAGACTTCGCCGGTATAGGCTCCCTCATCCTGCGGATAGGCATTTTGAGCGGCCAGGCGGAATTTGCGCCGGTCAAGCTCGACACTCAGCGGCTGCAAACTGAGCATACTCGGAGCCAACACAACTTCGACGTCGCGGTGTGCCTTGATGTGTGCATGCAGGCGATGCAGCAAAGTACTCGCCTCATGCGTATTGAGGTGCATTTTCCAGTTAGCGACGATCAGCGTTCGTTTCATAAAATATCTGCTCTTAGTGTACAACGCTCATGCTTATTTATCCATCAAGGTCGTGACGCCCGGCAGACTTCGTCCTGCCATTAGCTCCAAACTTGCCCCGCCGCCGGTAGAAACGTGATTGAATGCTTCGACGAGTCCACGCTGCTCGACGTAGCCCACGGTGTCACCACCACCGACCAGACTGAACGGCCGGTTACCGAACTGTCCGAGCATAGCTTCCATGACCAGGTCCGTACCATGTGCAAACGGCCCAATTGGCCCCTGCAGACCGGCAGTCTCCGTGACACCCATCGTACCGTTCCAGACTACTGTGGAAGCCTGCTGCATTGCTCCCGCAATAAATGCGCCCGTGAACGGTCCAATGTCCAGGATCATCTCATGGGCAGCCACTCGACTGGCGGCCACCGGCGGACGCTTCGGATAGTTCTCGATATCGGCAATGACATGCGCGC
>DATHYB010000117.1:0-4686 GCA_035459365.1 Candidatus Limnocylindrales bacterium | reverse complement strand
ATTCCCTCGCCAAAGCCGAGGAACAAGCCGGCGTTAGTGTTCGTACGGCCGTGATTGGTATCGCCGGTGAACTTGTCAAAGGCATGACTACCACCATCAAGGTTGCCCGCAAACAGGCGAGTAAGCCCCTTGATGTGGCTGAAATGGAACGAATTATCCGGCTGGTGCAGGAACGGGCCGAACAAAAAGCCCGCCAGCAGGTTACCCTCGAACTCGGTGGCAAGGATGTCGAAATTCGGCTCGTCAACAGCGCGCTCGTCTCTATCGAAATCGATGGCTATCCGGTTACAAATCCTATCGGGTTCCAGGGCAAAGATGTCGTCGTACAGCTGTATACTGCCTATGCGCCAATGATTCATATTGGAGCTCTAGAGCGAACAGCTCAAGCGCTCGACCTCGACCTGCTCGCCGTAGCAGCTGAACCATTTGCTGTAGCCCGCTCGGTGATCGGCGACGATGCCAATACCTCGTTTAGCGCGGTGCTGATGGATGTTGGCGGTGGTACGACTGACATTGCCGTCATCA
Organism: Candidatus Limnocylindrales bacterium; assembly: GCA_035459365.1. Taxonomy (GTDB): domain Bacteria; phylum Patescibacteriota; class Saccharimonadia; order Saccharimonadales; family UBA4665; genus UBA4665. Next base: position 4,161 of record DATHYB010000117.1, on the reverse strand, counting down.
ACGAAGGCGGTGTACAGGGAACCAAGATGTTTGGAATCGGCGGACGAGCCTACACGAAAGGTTTGGAGCGTGACCTCGGTGTCGAATACGACCTTGCTGAAAAACTCAAGCTTGGCCTCACGACCGGTACCGTGCCGCAAAACCGAACTGCCCACGTCGAAGCAGCACTCAAGAAAACACTTGATGTGTGGACGGGCGGCGTTGAACTCGCGCTGGCTGAGTTTCCACAGCTCGATCATCTGCCGCATCGGATCCTACTCTGCGGTGGTGGTTCAAGCCTCGATATGTTGATGCAGGGACTCCAAGACGGCAACTGGCACGCTGGTCTGCCATTTACGCGGAAGCCGGTCGTTCAGCATATACAACCTAAGCAGGTTGTTGGTATTGTAGATACGACAGGCCATGTTGCTGACCATACATTCATCACAGCCATGGGACTACTGCGCGTTGGGCTTGATACTATCCAGTACTCTGGTGCTTCCGGTGGCGGTATCAAGGATAAAATAGATCGAATATTACAAACATAGGACATCCATAATGCCTAACCCATCTCAAAAAGAAGTAATCTACATCGATGTTGACGATGAAATTACGGCTATCATCGACAAAGTTCGCTCCTCGGCTGGCCGAATCATTGCACTAGTTTTGCCAAAACGGGCTACGGTACTGCAGAGTATTGTAAACATGCGGCTTTTGAAGCGCAGTGCCGAGCAGGCCAAAAAGCACATCGTTTTGATCACGACGGAAACTGGCCTGATGCCACTAGCGGGTGCAGTCGGCATGCACGTGGCCGGCAGCTTGCAGAGCAAACCTATCATCCCGGAAACGTATGGGGCTGCATCTACTGCTCCAGCGGGTGATGATGATTTTGATGTTTCAGAAGTCGCCGATAAGCCAGTAGGCCAATTGGCGGGCATCGGGGCGGGACGTCCGGCTGCTGTGCCGACTGCGAATGACCTTGAGACGATTCAGCTCGATGACGAACCCGACCAAACCGTCGACAAAGCTGCTCCTGCTCCGGGCGGGGTTGCCGCAGCCGCTGCGTCTGACAAAGCGGCAAAAAAGGACAAGAAACTTGCTGTCCCTGATTTCAATAAATTCCGCTTAGGCTTGATTGTCGGTGGAGTGTTGCTCGTAGGCTTGCTCGTATTCTTCTACTTTGCAGCTTTCGTACTGCCAAAAGCGACCGTGACGATTGCGACTGATTCAAGTGATATAAAAACGAACGCTACTATCAATCTGAGCCCGACTGAAACACAGATCGTTACCGAAGAAAATCTATTGCCGGCTCGCATCGAGCAAAAGCAGCAAACGGGCTCACAGCAAGTCTCGGCGACTGGGCAAAAAAACAAAGGCGAGAAGGCCAAGGGAGAAGTCACTCTGTTGGCTGGCACCTGTACGGCTGATCCGCCAGCTGATGTGCCGGCCGGAACAGGCGTCAGTGCGAATGGTCAGACGTTTATTACTCAGGAGAACACGACGTTTATGCCGCGGATTGACGGCAACCGGAAGTGTACGTTTGTTGCTGACGACGAAACAACTGTCATTGCCCAAGCCCCAGGAGCGAGCTACAACATTGGCCCCGGTACCTTTACGGTAGCTGGCGGAAGTGGCGTGACCGCCAAATCGAGTGAAGCCATGAGCGGCGGCACCGACAATATCGTCAAGTCAGTCAAAACTGAAGATATTGAATCAGCCAAGCAGAAAATCAATGCCACTGATACCAACTCAATCAAATCCGACCTGCGCAGCAAGCTTGAGGCTGCTGGCTACACGGCTATCGTTGATAGTTTTAACGGCTCAGAGCCCGTTGTTACACCAAGTGCCCAAGTAGGCGACGAATCTGACACGGTTACTGTCACCCAATCGACGACCTACACTATGTATGGCGTCAAAAAGTCTGATGTACGGACCTTTATCTTGGCTAACGTCAATAAACGAATAGACCCAAAGCGCCAAAAAATCCTTAATGACGGTGTTAGCAAAGCGAATTTCGATGTTTCTGCACCAGTTTCGAGCGGCGTCTTGACTGCGAGTATGTCGGCGACCTCACTAGCTGGCCCGGACATCAACACGGCTGCAATCAAAACAGCCATAAAGGGTAAAAAGACGAATGACGTCCGCACGTACGTCCGCTCGACACCGGGCGTTACAGATGTAACAGTCAAATACAGTCCATTCTGGGTGACCAAGGTTCCAAACAAGGAGTCTAAGATTACCGTTTTGATAGATAAGGCAGATGCATCAACCAATGCTCAAAACTGATGCCAATGCATTATCTATACTTGCTCTCGATGTTGGGGCAAAACGAATCGGTGTCGCCCGAGCGCTGCTGGCTGTTGGTATAGCCAATCCGCTCACTACGCTCACGAGCCCCGCACTGTTTATCTCAGATATAGCCTATCTCGTGCGCCAAGAAAAAGCAGGAGCAGTTGTCATCGGCCTGCCGCGCGGGCTCGATGGCCAAGAGACTGAACAGACTCGAGCCGTGCGGGACTTCGGCGAGCAACTGGCTCAACACCTGACGGTTCCGATATATTGGACAGATGAAGCTCTCACATCTGCAAAAGCCGAAGAAGAGCTTGCTAGCCGTGGTAAGGGATTTGAAAAAGGTGATATAGATGCCCTGGCGGCAACGTATATTCTCGAAGATTTCCTGCATGAACAAGGAGTGTCCTGATGTATCGGCGATCATTATCTGATGGAATCCGGCGCTGGCCGAAACGCGTCGTCTACACCGCAGCCGCGCTCCTCGTACTACTGGCAGTAGCCGTCTTTGTAGTTCGGCAGATGTATACGAACAACCTTCGTCCCGTGAGTACGTCTGATGAAGTTAAGGTTGTCGTAATCGACAGCGGCACCTCTGTTCCCAAGATCGCCCAGCAGTTGCATCAGGCGGGAGTCATTCGCCAAGTGTGGGCATTTGAGCGCTATGTCCGAAATATCCGTGTTGGCGACGAGCTGCAGGCTGGAACCTATAAGTTCAAGCCATCCCAGAGCGTTCAACAGATTGTCAAAGACATGGTTGATGGTAAGGTTGCCGTCGATCTCATGACCATCCTGCCCGGCCAACGCATTGACGAAGTGAGGGCGGCATTTATCCAAGCAAAATTTGATCCGGCGGCTGTAGACCAGGCACTCAATCCGACGCTCTATGCTGACAGCCCGGCGCTCGCCGACAAACCAGCAGTGGCAAGCCTCGAAGGCTTTTTATACCCTGAGTCATACCAGAAGGATGCAAGCACTTCTCCCGAAACGATTGTCCGGCAGTCACTCAAACAGATGGAAGCACGTTTGACGCCAGATGTCCGGGCCGCCTTTGCTGGACGAGGACTCAGTGTCTACCAAGCGGTGACGCTCGCTTCAATTGTTGAGCGGGAAGTTTCGAACCAGTCTGACCGTGCCCAAGCAGCCCAGGTATTCCTTAAAAGGCTGCGAATAGATATGCCGCTCGCATCAGATGCCACCGCTCCTTACGGAGCAATCTTGGCTGGCCAGAAGCCGAGCCTGACGTTTGAGTCGCCCTATAACACGTATCGCAACAAGGGACTGCCTCCTGGACCAATCAGTAATGTTACGGAAAGTTCAATTCGCGCAGTAGCGAACCCCGCTTCTACCGATTGGACGTATTTTGTATCAGGTGATGATGGTAAAACCCACTTTTCCAGTACGGTCGGAGAGCATGAAGCCCTGACGCAGCAATATTGTAAGCGCCTCTGCGGTAACTAGATTGCTACGGGTTGATATTCCGCTTAATTTTGCTATAATACAGGGGTAGTAACAACGATTACCATCCTTCGATGTAATCATAAACTGCTACGCGCATGCCGGGCTGGATTCTGTACATAACCTGCCGGCATATAGCGTCATACTGCCCCTGCGCAGTGAGGAGATGCATATCAGTAATCCGCAATCTCAGGCCGTCCGGTCTCGATTACCTCTCAGTACGGTTCAATCGACTGAGGTTTATAAATCCCTCGATAAGAAATTACAGCGTCCGTCAATTCGCCGACGGTTTGTCCGCTACGGTTTAGTTGCAGCCAACCTGCTGATTGTTGTTGGTGTAGCAGCAGTTGTTGTCGTCGGCCAAGCCGGTACTCAGGGCTCATCTGTCAGTACTGTTAATGCAGCTCAGGCCGCCGGCCGCCTCGCAAATCCCCT
>DATHYB010000116.1:0-3486 GCA_035459365.1 Candidatus Limnocylindrales bacterium | reverse complement strand
TCATTCAGACTCGCCTCGGCGAGGGCGGAGCGGGCATTAGTTATGCGGAATTCAGTTACGTCCTGATCCAAGGCTATGATTTCCTACACCTCTTCCGCGAGCACGGCGTTACGCTGCAACTCTGTGGTTCTGACCAATGGGGCAATAGCATCGCCGGGGTTGAGTTGATACGGCGGGTTGCCGGCGGAGAAGCGCATGTTTGGTCGACTCCGCTCATTATCAATAGAGCAACTGGCAAGAAATTCGGCAAAAGTGAAGAAGGGGCAGTGTGGCTCGATCCGGCACAGACGACGCCGACGCAGTTTTACCAATTCTGGATTAATGTTGATGACGAGGGTGTCGAAGACTACCTCAAAGTCTACACCGAGCTAGCCAAAGCAGAAATTGATGCCATTATGGAGGCGCATACGGCTCACCGGGCCGACCGTCAGGCTCAAAAGCACTTAGCCCGGGAAGTTACCCGGCTGGTCCATGGCGATGACGAGATGATGTTTGCCGAAGTTGTCACAGAATACCTCACTGGTGCCCGGTCGGTAGCTGATGCGGACGAGACAATTCTCAGAGAACTAAGGCAACAGATACCCACCATATCTGCTGCAGCAGACGGTTCTATTGTTCAGGCCCTGGTAGAAACGGGACTAGTGACATCGAATACTGAAGCCCGACGCTTGCTGGCGAACAATGCAATTGCTATCAATGGAGCAAAGGTCAACCGCGAGCAGTTTGAACCGGAAGATTTCGCCCATGGCCGGTTGATGCTGAAAAAGGGTAAGAAATTCAAAGATTCAGCGCTCGTCGAACTCGGCTAGTGCTATACTTGGAGCATTATGCCATCACAATCAACAACTACACACAAAAAAGCAGACCAATATAACGACCCCAGCCACAATTATCTCCGCTATTGGGACGGACGTGATTATGAACACGCTGCCGAACAAATGGCAATCAAGCGTTTACTCGAAGGCAAACATTTCAGGCACGCTGTTGATGTCGGCGGAGGATATGGCAGGTTATGCGTGTTCCTCAAAAAGTATGCAGACAAGGTCACCCTGGCAGAACCAAGCCAGCAGCAGCTTGATATTGCCGCAGATTTTCTAAAGGATCATCCTGAAATTGATCGTCAACTGCTTCAGGCTGATGCCCTAAAGTTCAAAGATGGTTCTATAGACCTCTTGACTATGATCCGCGTGATGCACCACCTTCCAGACCCCACTCCTGAGTTTGCCGAGGTTCACCGCGTACTGGCCGCAGACGGTTATGCCATCATTGAAGTTGCCAACTATATGCACGCCCGCAACCGCGTCAAGCACCTCCTGAAGCGTCAAAAGATGCCAGTAGAGCCTGTAGATATCCGTTCGGCTGCCAATAAACGTGAAGACGAGATTCCATTTGTGAACCATAATCCGAAGACTGTCATCAAACAGCTAGCTCACGCCGGCCTCCGCGTGGAAAGGATGCTTTCTGTTTCTAACCTACGGAGTCCTGGCCTCAAAAAAGTTATGCCAAAGCCCGTTATGCTAGCTATCGAAGGCGTATTGCAACCGGCGCTTGCTTCGAGCTTCTTCGGGCCAAGTGTCTTCTTCCTCATCAAAAAAGCGTAAACTATGCAGCGAACCGTACGCGTCCGAGCTGTCATACCATTTGATGGCAAATGCTTGTTTGTTAAGCATACCCATGACGCATCGTTTTGGGCTCTCCCAGGCGGCAAACTTGAAACTGGGGAAGGACTGAAAGATGGGCTGTGTCGTGAGCTGCTGGAAGAACTCGGTACACTTGCTGTTGTGGGTGATCTGGTATACGTGCAGCAGTTGTTTTTCCACGATGAAGAGTCTCTGGAGTTTTTCTTCATGATTGAGAATGGTGCCAATTTTGAAGATATTGATTTAAGTAAGACGACGCATGGACGGCATGAGCTGTATGAAGCGAAGTTCATTGATCCTGCTCGGGATAGGGTGCTGCCAGAATTCTTGGGCACAATGATGGACGATCTGAAGTCGTTGAAACTTCCGCAGGTGCACGTGCAGCGACAGTCTCGACTATAATACATTCAGTGAAACTAACAGATACGACCTCCATAGAAGTATTAAAGGGCGTAGGACCGGCAGTGGCTCGTAAGTTCGCGGTGCTTGGTATCAAAACGGTTGCGCAGCTGGTCGATTACTATCCGCGCCGCTATGACGACTACTCATCACTCACCACGATCGAGGACATGGTACCGGGCTCAGTGACGATTCAGGCTCGGATAGACCAGGTAAAAGGCCGGTATGTCCGGCGTGGGATGCATATTACTGATGCGGTGGCGTCTGATGCTACCGGAAGTGTCAAGCTCGTTTGGTTTAACCAGCCATACCGTGAAGCTTCCCTCAAGAAAGGCCAGGAGTACTACATCTCGGGAAACTTTGAGCTTGGAGCCGGCCGACTGAGTATTGTTAGTCCCACGCTTGAGCTGGTGAGTGACTTTCCAGTCAATACTGCCCGCATTGTGCCAGTGTATCGAGAAACTAAAGGCTTAACCTCGCGTCAAGTCAGGGCGGCACTCGCGCAGGTCACAGACTATATCACGTCAACAAAAGAAACACTGCCGGCATGGATTGTGGCCGATCATAGCCTACTGAGCCGGGGTGAAGCCTTGATGCAAATGCACTTTCCTGACAGCAGCCTCAAGCTCGCCGCGGCAAGGCGACGGCTCGGTTTCGAAGAAGTGTTCCAATTGAGCCTAGCGGCTCTCAGTAACAAATACGAACTGAGACTTGAACAAGCGCCTGTCGTTCCATTTGATGAGGAGGTTGCCAGAGCTTTTGTCAGCCATATGCCTTTCAGTCTCACCAGTGCACAAAGAAAAGTCGTCTGGCAAGTATTCCAGGATATGCAGCGACCGCATCCAATGAATCGTTTAGTCGAGGGAGATGTTGGGGCTGGCAAGACGGTTGTAGCGGCAATGGCTGCAGTCATGGTGCTGCATCATGGTCATCAAGTTGCCTTGATGGCTCCAACGGAACTACTTGCTCGGCAGCATGCTACTACTCTCCAAAAGCTATTGGCTCCGCTTGGTTTTGGTGACTCAGTCGGCCTGCTTGTAGGAGGACTGTCTTCAAAACAAAAACAAACTGCACGTGAACGAATAGTCTCCGCGGATATCAGGTTTCTGGTTGGTACTCAGGCACTTATACAGGAATCTGTAGATATGCAACGTCTGGAACTCATTATCATTGACGAGCAGCACCGTTTTGGAGTTGAACAGCGCAAGACGCTTCAGACAAAAGCGGGGCATATGCCGCATGTTCTCAGCCTGACTGCAACGCCGATACCTCGTTCATTGGCGCTGACGCTTTACGGCGAGCTCGATATCTCAGTACTTGATGTTAAGCCGCCGGGACGATCAGAAGTTGTTACTAAGATTGTATCTCCCAACTCTCGGGCCCATCTGTATGACGATATAGACCGAGAGCTCTCAGCGGGAAGGCAGATGTTTGTCGTCTGTCCGCT
>DATHYB010000115.1:0-7340 GCA_035459365.1 Candidatus Limnocylindrales bacterium | reverse complement strand
CCCAGAGATGATGCTTAGCAAGTTCAGCCCGCTGTTCTTTGATCAAAATCGCCCGTGTCCTGCCGTGCTCGTCAAGGCCGTCTAATTTCTGCATAATTTTAAGTACACTTTCGGCTTCAATCCTGGCCTGCGCAGGATCATATACACCACAGGGCAAGTCACAGTGAGCATACACAGGTTTGATGAACGGTAATTTCATAGCGGTCTCCCTCTTAGCATTACATTCAGTATACGCTGTGGGCAGGCTCAAATGTAGTACCAGCCCTTTTCCACTGGAATTTGTCGCTGCATGCTCCGCATCCAGCCAAATCAGTTCAGGCCTAGGCGTTTATCAATGAGGCTGCCTCCTCTACGACTTATGGCTGTTGGCGGCACGCCAGGCAGCAATTTCGGCATGGTGACCGTTCACTAGCACATCTGGCACCACCTGGTCGCCAAACACAGCCGGCCGGGTGTACTGCGGGAATTCGATATTCTCGTCGTCTTGCTGGAACGATTCGATCTCGGTACTCATTTCACCCCCGAGAACTCCTGGCAGCAGCCGAACGACGGAATCAATCAGTATCATGGCCGGCAACTCCCCACCTGTCAGCACGTAATTGCCGATCGAGTACTGATGATCCACCCAGTGTGTAATGCGTTCGTCGTAGCCTTCATAGCGCGGGCAGATGATAATCATACCGCGGGCATCTGCAGCGAGCTGCTTGGCAGTCGACTGTTTATAGGTAGCGCCGCGCGGCGTTGGCAGAAATACGCTGGCATCTGGGTCCTGCGATTTTGCGTACTCGATCGCTGCTACGAGCGGTTCTGGTTTGAGCAGCATCCCGTCGCCGCCACCGTAGGGCGTGTCATCAACTTGCCTGCGGGGTCCCAGCCCGTAATCGCGAAGGTTGATCGTCTGGTAGTGGACGATACCTCTGTCTGCTGCCTTCCAAAGCATACTCGAGCCCAGTACACCCTCAAACATTTCAGGGAATAACGTTATAACTTGTATTTTCATTGCTTTTATGGTAACATATATTGTTGTACATGGCTACATTTTATTCAGAATGTTCTTCAGATTCTCCTGGTGGGACAGCAGATATTCAAAACATGCTTAACATTGCAGATCTTGAAACTACCCCAGAAGCTCAAATTGATCACCGGATTGATATGGAGACTGAACGGCACTATACAGAAGAAGAACTTACCAAACTAGCCGAGCGAGACTCAATTATATTTGTCAAAGAAGCACTGCGTATCACTAATAAACAAATCAGGATGTTTGCACGCACCCATCCAAGAATACCTCAAAGATATCCTGCTTAGTCATTGATAACCAAAAAGAACCAGCCACCACAGCTGGTTCTTTTTGTCACATAAAGCTCCAATTCGGGTGAATGGCTCGCATGAGCTCGTCGATCTTTGTTTTTGGTTACGTATGTAACTACTCGACTGCTTGCTAGTATAGAGGCTAATGCTTATGCTTGCAAGTCCGTTTTACCACTTTCGAGCCAGCTAGCTAGACATCGAGGTCGTCAAGCTCAGCGAGCTCCTTGCGGGTAGAGCGCACCACGTCGCTTTCTTCGCGGCCATCATCCTCGGTAGTAGTACGTGCAGGACGTGGCGCGGCGGTTTCATCGTCGCCAAAAGCTTGTTCACCGGTGCCATTGTCAACAATCTTGAGGTTATAGCGGGCATCATTTTTCGTTCCGAGGGCTCGGAGCAAGGTTCGGATACTCTGCGCAGTCGCCCCCCTTTTGCCAATAACCCGTCCGAGATCTTCTGGATCTACAGTTAGCTCGAGCAATACACCCTTTTCATCAATACGACGGGTAACTTGGACGGCATCTGGGTTGCTGACGAGGGATTTGACGACAAACTCTACAAACTGCTGGTCGATACTATTCATGTCTGTCTCCTCTATGTCTGGTTACCCTGCAATTATAGCAAACATAAACAGAGTAGGAGTGGCAGGATTTATTGACTTCGGTTTTCTGAAGCGTATAATCCGACAGCCCACACTAACAAAAAGCGCCTGCCGCAGGGGCAAGCGCTGTATCAAAAACATTGCGGCTTAGGATTCGACGGTGCCAGTTTCAGCTTCTGGAGCGTCAGCAGTTTCTTCAACGGCAGGCTCTTCCGGTTCTGGTTTAGCCTGGTTGCGGCGCAGTTTGTCGGGGTTACGGATGCCACGCTTCTTTTCACCGGCAAGCTTGACCCACTTAGGGAGGTCAACGCCTTCTTTTTGCAGAAGCAGCGCTGCACGATTTGATGGCTGCGCACCGTTAGTCAGATAGAAACCAGCTTTGTCTTTGTCGAGACTGGCGTTCTTCGAGTGCGGGTCGTAGCTACCAAGCAGCGCAACGACTTTGCCGCTCGTAGGAGTAAAACGCGATTCTTGAACGACGAGTCGGAACATCGCGTGTCCCTTGCGGCCAGTTCGTTGCATACGGATTGATAGCATAAATACCTAACTTCTCTCTTTCTTACACTTATAAGATTTTGTAACTCTAATCCACATCATTTTACAGATAAGCGCCCCTGTTGTCAACTCTGGACTGCTGCTTGCGAGCGGTAGTAGGCCAGCGCCGCTTCAGCTGCCTTCTGCTGGCCAGCTTGTTTGCTGGGGCCAAGTCCCTGGCCGCGCAGCACGTTATTTACGAAGACGCCAACCGTGAAGGTTTTATCATGGTCCGGCCCGACTTCTTCAAGGACACGGTAGACTGGCGTAAAGCCTTCTTGGCTCTGCACAATTTCTTGGAGGTGCGATTTGGCGTCCATCCAGGAGCCTGTTTCGAGAATTTCTGCGAACGTAGTCAGCAGACTATCCGTAATAAACTTCTTCGCAGCCTCATAACCCTGATCAAGATACAGTGAACCGACAACCGCTTCAAAACTGTTTGCAAGTATTTGCTCCCGGGCACGTTGGCTGCCCCGCTTCTCACCTCGGCTGAGTCGCAGCAAGGCCTCAAAACCATTCCGAGCCGCCGCAGCACTGATACTTTCAGTCCGTACCAGGGCGCTGCGCCAGTTGGTAAGTGTGCCTTCCGGTTCGTCGTAATTAGTATACAAATACTCGGTGACGACTAGCTCGAGCACAGCATCGCCCAAAAACTCGAGGCGTTCGTTGTGGACGCTAACGGTCTTTTTGTGCTCATTGACATATGAGCGGTGCGTGAATGCAGTAACCAGCAGATCTGTGTTGTTGTAGGTGACGCCCAGTCGTTCACGGGCAAAGTCTATATACGGTGCGTAATCCATAACTCTCTTATAACTTCATTTCTCGAATCTTTTGCATGCCAAGTAGCATCAGCTTACCAATATCATCATAGGCAATCTTGTCGACAGCATCGTGCGCCGGCAGCCACTTGATGTCATTCAACCAATCTTCACCCTTGAGCTCGTCAGTGTTGCCTTGGGCTTGGACCAGGTAGATGTGCATGGTCATGAGTACCAGGGTGTGCGTACGGCGGTAGCGAAAGTTGACTTTGCCTAGCCAATCGTAGACGCGCATCTCCTGCAGCCCCGTCTCTTCACGGATTTCCCGTTCGGCAGTTTGGTTGGGCTGCTCGCCTTCCTCGACGTGACCCTTGGGAATTGTCCAGCGGTTCTTGGCGTCCTGGATGAGCAAAATTTCGATTTTATTCGTTTTCGGGTTGCGGCGAAAGACGATACCGCCCGAAGTAGTCTCGCGGACAACTTCGTCGATTGATGGCCGGCGCTTAGCTACAAAATCACGGATGTTTTGGATTGGCTTTGGCCGTCTAAAGATTTTGCCGCGTTCTTTCTTTTTACCTTCATCCATTAGGCAGCCTCAGTTTTTTCTGCCGCCTCTTCGGTACGCTTACGCAGTACCGTGCCAAGTACTCCATTGATAAATTTGCTTGAGTTTTCGCCGCCGAAAGCTTTGGCAAGTTCGACCGCTTCGTTGATAACCACTTTCGGTGGTACGTCATTCTGGTGCATGAGTTCGTAGAGTCCCATGCGCAAGATCAAGCGGTCCATACGGGCGATTTGGTCGATCGGCCATTCCGGCGCGATAGGTTGCAGGACTGTATCGAGCTCTGGCGCTTTTGCAAGCACACCCCGAACTAAGTCCTGGATAAAATCTACATCGTCGACCATTTCAGCATACCGGCCGATATTACGGTCCAGCACTTCGTCGAGGTCGAACTGGCTGTCGCCGGCGTCTTTGCGAAATTCTTCCTCGTACAAGGACTGCAGTGCAATGATGCGGCCAAGGTGACGGTTTGATGCCATAGTTGTTAAAGGCTTCCCTCAGAACTTACGCTATGGCTCTAGTATAGCCCAGCGCTCTGAGTATTAGCTATACTTTTTTGGCACTTTCGCGGCGAGTCGTGTAGGCCTTAACAGGTGACTTGGCATTAACGGCGCGAGCAAGCCGTACAAGCAAGTGGCTGCGGCGGGCGCCGGTAGCACGTGGACTGGTTCGTTTTTTTGGTTTACCCATGGTGAATTAACTCCTCTGACTGGTTCAGTAGTTTAGTTACTAACGTTGCTGTAATTCTATCCGAAATACTGAAATATAGCAAATAACTGTTTACAATTAGCGGGTATTATTGTTTTGCATTGTTACTTATGCTATTATTATGCCATAGTATGAACAGAGAACGTATTTCCACCTCTCATTCTCCTCGTATTCGGAGGGCCAGTGCCGTACTCGCTGGAGGATTTGGTTTGAGTGCCTGTGGCCTCAGCACGACTGAAGCCGTCAATATACCCGCAAATACCCAGACGTACGCTCACTATGAAGTATTTCAGACTGCTGAAATTGGAGAAGGAGCCGCCTATGACGACGAGGGCTATAGGATCAATATTCGCTATGATGGTGTCGCTATCAAACCCCGCGGAGAAGAAGATGCCCACCAGAAAAACAATGCCTGCTATGTGACCGACAAAGTCGACATCCCTGCAACACGAGGGTACTTAGCCGAGCAGGACACCTTTATGCCAAACGGACCGTTTGTAGGTATACCTCTTGACCGGCTGCCTAAAGACGTACAGGATAGCGACTGCTCGCAGGACGCCGATGGCATTGTCTGGATAGCTGGCGTCAGTGTACATGCACCCATTAAGCCTACCGATTTCGCATTACCGCAGCCTGTATCACACAACTAGATTCACGAGCCGACCTGGTACATAAACCGCTTTGCGGATCTCTTTGCCGGATATCTGAGCCAGTACTTTGTCATGTGCTTTCGCTTGTGCAATTGCCTGCTCCTCGGTGATATCAGCCGCAACTTCCAGCTCGGCACGCAACTTGCCATTGACCTGAACAACGAGCTTGATAGTGTCAGATACTAAATACTGTTCGTCATAAGCCGGCCACTGGCTCTGGTGAACCGAGCCTGTTTGCCCAAGTTGCTGCCAGAGCTCTTCAGCGATGTGAGGAGCGAACGGCGCGAGTAACTGCACGAATGTCTTGAGTGTATCCGCCCAATTGGCTGCCGCATACGCATCAGCCGCTTTGATTTTGAACAGTTCGTTTGTCAGTTCCATCAGTGCAGCTATAGCAGTGTTAAAGTTGAGAGCCTCGATGTCATCGGAGACTTTCTTGGTTGCCTTATGAATTGCCCGTTGCAGTTCAGCCGACTCCTCGGATCCGTGCTCGGCATCGTTATGCTCTTGTACGAGTGTCCATACGCGTTGCAAGAAGCGGTAGGCGCCGCCCATGCCTTCGACACTCCAGTTGGCCGACTGGTTCCATGGGCCAATGAACAGTTCCATGATGCGGATGGCATCAGCGCCGTATCCCTGATCAATCAATACACCAGGTTCGATGGTATTGCCCTTTGATTTGCTCATCTTTTGGCCGTCGGGCGCCAGGATCATGCCATGATTTCTGAGTGTCGTAAATGGTTCATCAAATTCAATCAAGCCTTCGTCGTGCATGACTTTCGTCCAGAAGCGGGCATACAAGAGGTGCATCACCGCATGTTCAGCTCCGCCGATGTAGTCATCAACCGGCAGCCAAAATTTTACTTTGTCAGCATCGAAAGCCTGTTCGTCGTTATGTGGGTCGGCGAAGCGCAGGAAGTACCAGCTGGAACAGGCAAAGCCGTCCATAGTGTCGGTTTCTCGTTCGGCCGGGCCGCCACACTGAGGGCACGTTGTTTGAACGAAGTCCGGAACATTTGCTAAAGGACTGCGTCCATCTCCGCTCGGCTCGAAGCTTTGCATCTCTGGCAAGACTACTGGCAATTGGTCATCAGGGACGACCACAGCACCGTCTTTCGGACAATGGATGATTGGTATCGGCGCACCCCAGTAGCGCTGACGAGAGATCAGCCAGTCGCGGATTTTGTAGTTAATGACTTCTTGAGCTGTTCCAACTTCTGACAGATTAGAAACTATCCGCTCGCGCGCTTCCGCCGAAGGCATGCCATCATAATCACCTGAGTTGATCATGGCACCTTCGTCGTGGGTGCACTCGTCATCAGCCGCTTCATTTTGCACAACCCGGACGATCGGCAGCTCGAACTTTTCAGCGAACGCAAAATCGCGCTCGTCGTGGGCCGGGACGGCCATGATAGCTCCCGTACCATATCCCATCAGAACATAATCGGCTATCCAGACTGGGATGCGTTCGTTATTTACTGGATTTACGGCATACGCGCCGGTAAAGACGCCAGTTTTGTCGCGGTTCGTCTCCTGGCGTTCAATATCAGATTTAGCTTGAGCAGCTTTTTGATACTCCTGCACTGCAGCTCGTTGCTCATCAGTCGTGATCGCGTCGACCAGCTGATGTTCCGGAGATAACACCATGAAGGTTGCGCCGTAGAGTGTGTCTGGACGGGTCGTGAAAACAGTCAATGTATCGTCATGATCAGCCAATTTGAACTGAATTTCCGCTCCCTTGCTCCGCCCAATCCAGTTGCGCTGCATGTTTTTGATTGAATCAGTCCAATTGACTTTGTCGAGGTCTTGCTCCAAACGGTCAGCATATTCGGTAATTTTGAAGAACCACTGCTTAAGTGCCTTCTTCTCGACAGTGTTGCCACAGCGCCAGCATTTGCCTGCTTCGACCTGCTCATTGGCAAGCACCGTTTTATCTACAGGACACCACCACTGCAGACTTTCCTGCTGGTAGGCTAGGCCCCGGCGGAAGAGCATGAGGAAGAACCACTGCGTCCAACGGTAGTATGCCGGATCTGTCGAATCAATCTCGCGTGACCAGTCATAGCTGAAGCCCATTTGCATCAACTGTTCTTTGAAGCGAGTTGTATTTTGGTCGATTGCTTGGCGTGGGCTGATGCCCGTTTTGATGGCGTAATTTTCTGCCGGCAGACCAAAGGCATCCCAGCCCATGGGATGCAGCACGTTATAGCCCTGCATCC
>DATHYB010000114.1:0-5665 GCA_035459365.1 Candidatus Limnocylindrales bacterium | reverse complement strand
GAAACAGACCAAAAATGTGCCCGTCACAATTCTGAACCGAGAGTCTTTGGCTCCCGGCGGCCATTATGGAGCAGTGCTGGTTACACCGACTGATGTTGGCGGCGACTCTACAAAAGTTCAGATCAACCAGGTTGCTTCAGCCCTTCTGTTTGTGAAAAAACAAGGCGGTGAGCTTTACAATCTGTCACTGAGCAGTGCTAAGTTGTCGCGTAGTCTTTTGCAGATTCCTTCCAAAGTTGACCTTCGTTTTCAAAATGCCGGTAACGTCCACGTCACGCCGCGCGGAACAATTACCATCACTGACCCTCGCGGCCGGCAGGTCCAGAAGGGTTATATCAATGCCGAATCCGCGCTCGTATTGCCCGAAAGCTTCCGGCAATTGTCGGTGCCGCTCATGAAACTTGATCGAACCTGGATTCCAGGCAGATACACGGCTACAGTTGCCTATCGTTTTGATGGCCAGGATCAGGTGCGTGAGACTAAAATGAGCTTTGTATATGTCAATCTGGGCGTCGTCCTGTCGGTCCTCCTCGTCGGCGCCGGGCTGCTACTCGTCTTCGGCAATCCTCGTCTGCGCAGCAGAGCCAAGCAGTCCACCAAACTCGTAGTTGCCAAACTGCCAAAACGACGGCAAAAACAGTAGTCAAACAAGCCATAAGCAGGTTGTTCTAAAGCGCTTAAGCTGCTATATTGTAGGTAACACGTGAGGGTGTGCAGCTGGCTCGAAACCAGCAGTCAAGGAATGAAACACATACACATTTGCAAGCAGAAGCGCATGATGCGAGGGGCAACTGCTACGGCAGCCATGGTAGTAGCCCTATTTTGTGTTGTCCTGATCGGTGCCCCGGCGCAGGCGGCTGTCGGTATCAATAAGACCGTCAACTTCCAGGGCAAGGTTGTGAACACCAACGGCACGAACGTTGCGGACGCCAGTTATCCCTTCGCATTCCGTATTTATACCGGAGCGATTGGCGATACTGCTTCGCCCTGTGCTGCATCCTGTATATGGGAAGAGTCGAAATCTATCACGACTGTAAACGGTATTTTTCAAACTAATCTTGGTGACACAACAACCTTTCCGAGCGCCGTCGACTTCAATTCTGACACCCTTTACCTGGCAGTTGTCTTTAATGGCGATACCGAGATGACTCCGCGTATCCGTTTAACGGCCGTACCCTATGCTTTCAATGCTGACAAGCTGGGCGGCTTGGATAGTTCAGCCTTTGCCCGGCTGTCGCCAGCAGCGGCTCAAACCGGATTCCTAAGTGTCACGGGTAACGTAACGTCAGGCGGCGTCCTGCAAGCGAATACGGTTGATACTGCAGCTGCAGCGCTTCTTGGTATCGGAACGACGAACGCGACGGGCATAGCTTTGAATCAATCGACCACGCTTGCCGGCGGTAAGAATTTGACATTTGCGAGCGGCGCCGGAGGCTTTGACCAATCGGCAAGCACCGGTACCTTTGCGACTGGATCAGGTGCTATCGGCCTGAATGGAGACACAACAATTGCCGTTGGCAAAACCTTTACGGCTAACGGAACGAGTTTGGTTAAGAATGATGGAACCGCAGCCTTCCAGGTCCAAAATTCATCTGCCACGAGTATCTTCAAAGTCGATACTACGAATGCCCGCTTCGGTGTGCTGACGGCAGGAGTTCCGAATTACAGTTTTGAAGTCAACGGCGATGCCGGGATTAGCACGAATTTGTTTTTTGCCGCTGGCGGTACGCGGACCGTACAAGTGGCGGCTGCGGCCAGCGGTGCCGGGAATGACCTTGCCCTCAAGGGTGGAGCGGCAGCGACTGCTGGCACGAATGGCGGTAATGTTGTACTTACGGGCGGTCTCGGCAGTGGTGCCGGGGCCCGCGGCGTCGTGTTAATGGATACGCCGGCATTTTCTACCGCTATTAACACCAACTGCAGCACCAGCTGTACGATTGCGCAGGCAAATGTCGATAACTTCTCGGCAGTCATCGTGACCGCAACCGCAACCAATCTTACCGTCACAATGCCGGATCCAATCAATACCACGCCAGGGCGCATATTGTACCTGACTGGTGGCAACGGCTCGCAGGACTTTGCGCTCAACCTCAATGCTGGATCAACGTTGGTTGTTATTTCAATGCGTCAGAATTCAACGGCTACGCTCATCTGGAACGGCAGCGATTGGACGGCAGCCGGCGCGAGTTCATCGACCACCCTGCAGTCAGCCTATGACAACACTCTCGCTTCAGCTGGTGGAGCCGAAATCATCCTCAATAACACCGCGAGTTCGGACGGCTTGACGATCCGTAACAGCCCCAGCAACCCGATCATGGGCAGCGTCTTTGAGGTCCAGTCATCGATCGGTACAAACTTGCTCTCGGTCAACAACAAGTCTGTCGAATATGTTATGAACGGTGGAGCGGAAAATGCTGCAACCTTCTCCACGGAGTGGCTGCCGATAGGTTCGGGAACGGTCAACCGTAATACGGTTCTCGCCAATGTTGCTACCGGCCAAGCGTCAGCGGAGGTCAACTCCGCGGCGGCTCTCAATACTGGTGTCCGGATCAAGTTGTCGACTGGCCTGACGGTTTCGACAACGTACCAGGTTTCTTTCACGGGTAAACTTGCTTCAGGAACATTCACAACGCTGGAAGTCGTCTACAGTCGGGACGCAGTTGAAACTGTTCCGTGTACTACCTATAGTACGCAGACATTGACTACTACGGGCTGGTCGAAGGTGACCTGTGTCTTTACGACTGATGCGACGGCCGCCACCAATCCGTTCATCGTGATCAGGCAGACAGACTCAACGGCGCGGACCTACTATATTGATAACGTCAGTGTCACGCTGAGTACCAGCAGTTCTACCCCGCCTAACCTGCAGGTAGGTGGTGGTATCTTCGGTGGTGCCGTCACGCTGTTCACACTCGACCGTGCGTCGAGCCCTCCAGTAGCCAGCGGTAATGATGTTTACTTCGGATCTATGTACTATGACATTACGAGCGGTCGTATTCAGTGCTACCAGGCGAACGGCTGGGGTGCCTGTGGTTCGGCCCCGGACAACTTCATCAACCTCGTACCCGAGTATTCAGGTGCCGTCCTGAATGGTACGGGCATTGGCACGTTGACGGCAGATTTCTGTGCCAACCAGTCGACGATACTTGCTGTCAATACGAGTTTGTGTGGAACCGGCCAGGCCCTGAACTACTACAAGTGGACATCGCCGCAGGCAACGCAGCAAACGTACAGTATTTATGTTACATACCAGTTGCCGGGCGGGTTTAAGGGCTTCCAAAGTGATTCAACAGTGCAGCTGACTGCCCGTACTGACAATATTACAACCGGTGCTGTCAGCTATGAAATGTTTAGAAGCGAAGGCGGGTCGGTGACGGCTTGCGGCACCGAGACCACGGTTACGACGACTGCGAACACCTGGCAAACGATTGGCATCAATGGCAATGAAGCCTCGTCTTGCGGTTTTAGTACGAGCTCTGCAAATAACTTTGCCATTTTCAAAATCAACGTCAAAGCCCACAGCAATGCCAATGTGTATGTCGGCACATTAAGCTTCACGATTACGAACCAATAATATGCATATGTTTACACGATTTTCGACCTTGCTGACTACACAGATACTAGCTGAGTTAGTGCGTGTGCGGCAGAAATCTCTGAGCACGCGGTTAGGGCGCTCTATCAGGAGTAGTCGACGGCACCGGGTGTATGCGGCTCTGCTGCTGGTCATTTTTCTGTCTTCGACAATTGCATCTACCTTACAAGTGGTATTTCCGGCTACAGCGTATGCTCTTGATGAATCTGCCCGTAAAGTTCTACCCGAACAGAATGAAGCCTTCGGCCGTCTGCTGACGTATGATACCAAGCGGTCCAGCTATGAGTACAATGCCGGTTACAGCGGTACGGGCGGATCTGAAATGTCGGCTCATGGCAGTGCGTCGCCGCGCATGACTGCATCTTTTAAAGTGAACCCGGCTGAAGGCATGACTGTTTCGGATCCCCTGAGAAGCTTGTCATTCGGACTGAAGCCGATGTTCGAGCTCGGCCAGGGCCGCCAGGAGCAAAACCAAATGGTGTATCCGCTAAGTAATGGGAAGGGATACCTCGTCTATACGGCGCAAGTATCCGGTGTCAAAGAAGATATTTTGCTCGGAAAATTCCAAGGTGATCGTCTGACCTATGACTACGAGCTTGAACTACCTAGCGGTGCTGAAGCCCGGCTCGAGAAAAATGGGTCTATAGGGGTGTATGGATCATCTATTCCTATCAATGGAGCGGTCGCAACCGGAACCGAAGCGGACAAGCAGCTCCTGGAAAAAGCCCGTAGTAAGGCCAAGAAAGATGCATTGCTCTTTACGCTGCCTGCGCCGGTTGTGGTTGAGTCCAAAAAAACGCAGTCCCAGGTCAAGGCGCATTTCGAACTGAAGGGTACGCGGCTGAAAGTTGTGGCCGAGAACTTAAGAGGGGCATCATACCCCTTGTCCATTGACCCGAGCGTGTACGTGGAAACCGCCCAGAAACTAATGCGTGGCAACAATGAAACTAATGTCGACTTTGATGTCTCAAACGAACTGATCCGGAAAGGTAAACTAACTGGTGGCCGTTTCGACAACTGGCTGAGCAGCCTAGCTTTGCCGAGTAACCGCTGGGGTCATGGAACTGCAGTTGCCGGCGGGTATATCTATACCGTGGGCGGCATGCAGTCCAATACGCGTACCCAAACCGTGTACTGGGCGAAGTTAAACACTACGAATAAAACAATCCAAGCCCCCAACCCAGGTAATGGGGCCTGTGCGAGCTGGTGTACGAGCAGTGCTTATAACCTGCCGGTGGCTACTTCG
This sequence comes from Candidatus Limnocylindrales bacterium, assembly GCA_035459365.1. GTDB lineage: Bacteria > Patescibacteriota > Saccharimonadia > Saccharimonadales > UBA4665 > UBA4665. The sequence continues at coordinate 827 of DATHYB010000114.1, read as the reverse complement.
AATCATTCCCTCATCGCCTATAACGGCTTCCTGTACGTGCTGGGCGGGGAAACCGCTACCGGGCGGACAAATGCGGTGTATATTGCAAAAATAGGGGCGAACGGCGAGCCAAGCCTCTGGCATCCAACTGATCAGAACACGGCGAACTGGGTGTACTGGTATAGCGCCGGAACGCTGTCAAGCGAGAGGAGTTTAGCGGGAGCTGCAGCCTACAACAACCGGCTCTATCTCGCTGGTGGGCGGACAAATACGGCTGCCGGCGGCGTAACGACGACAGAAGTGGCCGATATTAATCCTGTCGGCACGCTTGGAGCTTGGTCAACGACGAATATGGTAGCGCTGCCTTCTGTACGGCACAGCCACAATATACTGGTATACAACGACCGCATGTACCTCATTGGCGGCAACAGCGGAGGTGTTGTGCAGAGCTCGGTGCAATATATTCGTATCGGCAGCGATGGCAAGCACCTGGGCTCATGGGTGTCAACCAAACCAATGCTCCTGCCGCGTATGTCGCCGGGCGGTACCTTCAGTACGATCTGGGGAGGGTACTTGTATGTATCCGGCGGCTGTACGGGAGTGGCGGGAACGGGCGATTACTGCTCGGTCAGCGGACTGTCTCAGGCCCGAGATATTCAGCTGGCCAGTATCAACGCGGACGGTAGCCTCACCAACTGGAATGTGATTACCGGTATAACAAATGCCCGGATGGGCTTCGGACTCGTTTCATGGCGCGAGACTATCTATGGCGTCGGCGGCTGCACGAACCAGAGCGAGACGGACGGGACCTGTACGACAGATACTTCAGTCGCGACGTATGGCGCTAT
>DATHYB010000113.1:0-11567 GCA_035459365.1 Candidatus Limnocylindrales bacterium | reverse complement strand
GCTTGCGTGCGCCGGCGTCATGAGAATCTCTAGCCGGAACCGCCTTCATCAGCGCCGAGACACCAGCCAGGTCGTCCTCAACTGTTTTGGTCGGGACATTGTACATCGCTTGCCGCACCGTAGCTGCCACTTCACCAATCTTAGTTTGCTCGTCATGAATAATCCCGCCGTCGTGCATATTGACAACCCGGCTTGCATAACGAGTCAGTTCTGGATTGTGCGTCACGAACAAGATAGTATTGCCGGCTTTATGAATCTCGCTGAGCAGCTCCATGACAAGCCGGGAGCCGGAGCTGTCAAGGTTGCCGGTTGGCTCGTCGGCAATAATCAATTTCGGGTTATTCACCAGTGCCCGAGCAATCGCCACGCACTGCGTTTGGCCACCACTTAGCTGGCGAGGATAGTAGTACTCGCGGTGCTGCAAGCCGACGCGGGCCAGCATATCACTCGCCAACCGCAGACGCTTCGTAAGCGTATAGCCTTTGTAGGCCAGGGGAAGGGCAACATTCTCAAGGGCCGTCAGGCGGGGCAGGAGATTGAACGACTGGAAAATAAAGCCGATAGCATCACGCCGGTAGCGAGCAGCTTGATTAGGGCGCAATTTTGCAACTGAACGGTCGGCTAGAATATAGGTGCCATGTGAAGGTCTATCTAAAAGTCCGATGATATTCATGAGGGTTGATTTGCCTGAACCGCTCGGGCCCATAACTGCAACGAACTCACCCTCTTCGATCGTTAAAGATACTTCATCGAGGGCAACATTAGCGGCATCGCCGAAGCCGTACAGCTTACTGACGTCATCAAGGGTGATTAGAGGCATTACTCTTTGTAGTGTACCGTTGTTGTTATTGGGCGGGCAAGGTGTTTTTGTAGTATTTTTGCGCTATACTGTGGGGAGCAAAAATACCGACCGTTAGCAGTCCTAACTGGTATATTTGTAACCGGTGTATACTTGCTACCACCGCCTGCGCTGCAAGTAGTAATTATACCATATTACAGAGGGGCCGCCTAGTGGCCTACAACAAGAGCAGCGCGCAGAAGCTTGCTTCGAGCACAGGTCGCAGTTGAGGCCTGAGGATGCCATTCTCCCGCACGCACATTTCAGTCATAAGCACAGTTCATGGAGGGGTCGCCTAGTGGCCTATGGCGCACGCTTGGAAAGCGTGTTGGGTGCAAGCCCTCGAGGGTTCGAATCCCTCTCCCTCCGCCATGTAAATAGGTTCGGCTTTTGTCGGACCTATTTACATGTAGGGGATTCGAACGACCGTGCCAGTGGCTTTATATTGTTCTGATACACTTGGCTTATGAATGCTGGTAATATATTCTGGTTCTCACTCTTAATATCCATGAGTCTTGCTTATACCTGGTTTATTATCAGGGGTAGAAATTATGGTTATCAGGCTCTTGCTGATCGCACTGATCAACTGCTGAATAGTGGAGTAGCGGATGTATGGCTGCTTTATGGTAATAAGGGGGTAGGGGCAGCAAATTTGTCGATGGATAATACTTCCGTTTGGACATTTTTGAATACCGGCTCTATCGCTTATATTGCTCATAATAAGCTGATTATAGAATTTCCTTGGTGGCGCAAACTACGTCCTTATTACTCTGTCGTCTTAACCAACTACCAACCTGAGCCAACCCAGCTGCTGTATAACGGTCTCGTTTGTCCGGCGGTCAAAATAGAGGACCAGAAGTACGCAATTGCGGGCCATAACCGTGTTGACAAGGCAGAAGTCAAACAGCTTCTTCGCATGCAGGATCCTGCCAATCTAAGTTTGCAACTAGATAGTTTTCTTGCATATATCAGCAGTGCACGGTTTTATGACCCTAATCCAAATATCCACGATTCAATATCGATGAACCTAGCCCCGCTTCCAGACCCAACAGCGGGGCAGTCGATAAAAGGTGCTTTTTTCTATATATTATTGCCAAGTTTCGTGCTGGCAATTATTCTGGTCACATGGGCAATTTTAACCAACCAACTGGCTTTTAATTAATCCGGCGGCGGTCTATCAAATATTAAGTATTGTTCGAAAATCCGACTAAAGCCCCCGCCAAGCACAAGCAGAATGAACTGCTTATATCGAGGCAGTTTTTTATTTGCTAAGATTGTTGTATGTCCAAGCCACAAAAATTAGTCCGAGATAACATACCAGCTATCATTGAATCACAGGGCAACAAGACAATTACACGCACTCTCTCTCATTCTGAGTACCATGAACAGTTAGAACGCAAATTACAGGAAGAAGTCGCCGAATTCCTCCACGCCAGGAACATCGAGGAATTGGCTGATATTCTTGAAGTTGTATATGCTTTAGCCGCAATAAGGAACGTAAGCCCAGAACAAATAGAAAAGATCCGCAAGAAAAAAGCCGCTACGAATGGCGCGTTCAAAGACCGCATTTTTCTCGAAGAAATAGCAGACTAGGCACTACCGTCTTTTTGCATTGCTTTAGTTCAAAAATTCAGCGCTAGCCTACGCCACATCAAGCAAAACCTTTATATGCTATCGCTAATTGTTGAAATCACAAATTTACCAATCTCAACCTCGATGTGACCCAAATTGCTCGCATTTTGTACAGCTTCATGATCAACATAATCTGCGATACCCGTGCCATATATAATAGCGGGAACTGCTGAAAGGGCAGCTGCAATCTTTGCAATCCTAAACCTCGTTCGATCGCCTCTATCCAATTCCATGGAGGTCCTTTCGATATAACGTTTCTTGACCAGCCCATCTACGTAGCTGATTGGCGGCGCCGCGTAGTACTTCATGTTCTGCAACAAAACGCTCATAGGCGGCGACAGGCTTCTCCATGAGTCCGCTGTTTTCAACACTGCTCACCAGTGTATCCGCTGATTCACATACAGCGTCCAGTGGGCGAAGGGGCGTATTAGTAGACTCAATAACATGTGCGCGCTCTACGAATGCAAGGCCTAGAACTAGAGTGGCCGAGAAGGATACTCTGGTTATACATTCAGCAATCTTCTCGGAGCGCTCGCTGTCGAAGGCATCACGTAGTTGATCCCAAAAAGTATCTTTTTGAGGCGGGGTAAAGATTAACTGAAAATCTCTGTCATACCACATATTGTTTACCTACCCCTAGTTCGCTCGGGCTTCTGATGTTCATTCATAGAAACTGTATACTGATACCTCAAGAGATGCAACTAGTACGTCAGGTTGTCGCCGTCCTTGCAAATAGTTTTCACAACGCTAGTTCTGTCTGAGAGGCGCCTACGAGATGGTAGTGCCGACAGGCTCGCCAGCGGCAACCTGCAAGATGTTGTTCTCATCGAATGCCGAGAAGACGACAATCGGCAATTGGTGTTCCATGGCAAGGCCCATTGCGGCTTTGTCCATGACTTTGATTGCCTCATCGGCCACGGCTTGTTTAAAGTCAAGCTTATCGAAACGCTGGGCATTGTCGTGCTTGGCAGGGTCTTTGTCATAAATCCCGTCGACTTTGGTTGCCTTGAGAACGGCTTCACACTCAAGCTCCAATGCGAGACTGACCGCCGCCGTATCGGTGGTGAGGTAGGGCCGGCCAATGCCGCCGCCGACAATCACTACGCGTTGCTTTTTGAGATGACTGATTGCCCGGCGATGCGTGAACGGATCGGCAACTTGTTCTGCCTTAATGTTGGTGACAACACGGGCGGCTACATCATGGGCATTAAATACGTCCGCTAGGGCTAGGGCATTCATCATGGTTGCCAGCATACCGATATTGTCCGCCGTCACCCGTCCAATGCCATGCCCGGCGAGCTGGGCACCGCGGGCGTAATTACCGCCACCAACCATCACGACTACTTGCGTCCCCGCATCGACAACTTTTTTGATTTCAGTCGCCAGCCAGGCGCACAGGGCTGTGTCGATACCACCCTCATACTTCCCAGATAACTGTTCACCAGAAAGTTTGAGGAGGATGCGCGTGTACATTACCACTCAGTCTAGCAAAGACCTGGGCATACGGCTATACTGCTTCCATGACCAAAATCTACTCCTGGAACGTCAACGGTATCCGCGCCGTTATCAAGAAGGGACTGTGGCAGCCATTTATTGAACAGCACCAGCCGGACATCTTGTGTTTGCAGGAAACAAAAGCCAAGCAAGACCAGGCGGAAGTCGACCTGCCAGGATACAGCGAGTTTTGGTACTCAGCTGAAAAGCCGGGATATTCTGGTACGGCAATCTTCACCAAACAGCCGCCCCTTCAAGTGGTCAATGGTTTTCGGCAGGACATTATCGACGAGTTCAACGTCTCAGGCGACACCTACGGCGACCCGAACAAAGAAGGCAGGGTAATCGCGGCCGAATTTGAGAAGTTTTGGGTTGTCACCGTGTACACGCCCAATGCTAAGGACGACCTGAGCCGTATACCACTCCGACACACGCAGTGGGATCCAGCGTTTTTGGCGTACTGCAAGCAGCTTGAGCAGACCGGCAAACCGGTGGTTTTCTGTGGCGACCTGAACGTCGCGCACACTGAACTGGACCTGGCCAACCCGAAACCGAACCGCGGCAAAAAGGGCTTTACCGAAGAAGAGCGCTCAGGCTTCCAAAACTTTATCGATAATGGCTTCGTTGATACGCTGCGGCTCTTTAAAGAGGGGAATGGTTACTACACCTGGTGGTCCCATTTTGCCAAAGCCCGTGAACGGAACGTCGGCTGGCGCATCGATTATGTACTGGTGTCCGAAGCCCTCCGTGACAAAGTCAAGCAAGCCGAGATTCATCCGGATGTACTTGGGTCAGACCACTGTCCGGTCAGCGTTACCCTCGACACCTGATCGAGACTACCGTACTGCAGTTGTTGACTCTCAGAACGGACTAAAGATCGTCAGGAAGCTCGAAATCAATCTGGCTGGCCGCATACTCGGCATTTATCACATTGGTAATGGGGATAATCTTGTCGATCGGAGGGCTTCCAGGCTGTAAATATCCGCTGAATGCTATTTGGCTGATCTCCCGTAAATTCTCGGGGTCTGAAGTAAGCAGAATAGGTTCGTCTACTGTTTCATGAGAGAGGATGCCATGCATTGCCGCCAGAGCTCCAAGTGTGAGTTTTGATCTGTCTATTACTCGTAGCGATGCCCGGAGTGCATCCTGCAGGACACTCAGCTCAGAAGCGTCCGTGGCGAGGAGCAGGTAGTTACCTTCGGGGTCGCGCTCAAAATCAATCATATGAGATTACAATACAATATTTTTACTATTATTTCAGTACTATTAGAGCCCGTCAGGTATTTCATCAGGGATAGGGGTAGTGCTCACTACATACTCGGCACTGATCTTATCTGTTATTGGACCAACTTCATCAGACGAAGGATCATCAGGATGCTGTGAACTTGTAAATACCAGAAGACTCAGAACCCGCAGATGTTCAGGGTCATCGCCGAGAGGAATAGGGTCCTTAAAAGATTTGTGGGCAATGATTCGCCCGATCGCCGCTTGCGCCTCAGGAGATATGGAAGATTTGCGAGGAATTTCCAGAGATGCTCTTAATGCACGCTGCAGGATGCAGAGTTCGTCGTCATCCTTGGCCTGCAGCTCATACTCGCCAGCCTCATCGCGGTTGAAATCTATCATAGAAGAGCACTATACAATGGCTGTGAAGAGACTGCAAACTACCTTGGATAATCCTGTAGCATCACGCCACGTATACTAGAGATAATGAGCAAAACTACTATCTGCATCAAGTACGGTATCGGCGAAGGCGACTGGCATGGCCGGCGATTCAAAAAGGCTCTCAAACGAGCGGGGTTCAAGGTTACGCTGGACGCCCTTCGTGTCGATATTATCGTCAGCCACTCGGGCGGCTGCTTCTTTTTGCCGCAGGCCCCCAAGGAGCAGATGATCGTCCTGATCAATCCTCCGTACTGGCCCGGAAAGCCATTGGCACTCAGTGCCTTCCAAAAAATTTGGTGGGACTACAAAGCGTTCGCTGCCCGCGGCAAACGGCTGGGCTGGTACTTTAAGACGATGTGGAACTGCGTACATTTGGTGCGCTACCTTGGCAAATCATGGACAATCAGCCTGTCGGCCCGCAAGCACAACTTCCACGAAGCGCTGCATCATGACACGGTAGTAATCATCCGCAATGACCAGGACGCCTGGTGTACGCCGCACATCCAGGAGCAGCTGCACCCTGGAAAGACGTTTCACATGCACCGTATGCCCGGTCAGCACGACGACTGTTGGGCCAACCCGGAGCCCTATGTACAGGTGATACAATCAGAGGTAACACAAGACAGGAAACAACGTCCATGACCCCAGACCAGTACACCCTCCAAGAAACGATGCTCGATGTTGGCGACGGGCATACACTATACGTCCATGATTGGGGCCAGGCAGATGCAACGAACCCTATTCTGTTTTTACATGGTGGTCCGGGCGGGCAGTGCAAAGACAGCCATAAACAGTTTTTCGACGGTAGCCGCCAGCGGGTGATCTTTTTTGACCAAAGGGGAAGCGGCAAGAGTACGCCGTATGGTTCGCTCGAGCATAATACGACAGAAAAACTAGTAGCAGACATAGTAAAAGTCCTCGATACCATCGGCATTGAAAAGGTAATCATCACGGGCGGCTCCTGGGGATCATGCCTAGCACTTGCTATGGCCATCGAACATTTGGACAGAGTCTCGGCTATGGTACTGCATGGCATCTTCACCGGCCGACGTAGTGAAATCAGCTGGCTCGACGAAGGCCGTTTCCGGATGTTTTATCCTGATGCCTGGGACGCATACTGCGCTGCCACCCCTGAAGCACACCGCAAGAATCCAAGCCCATATCACTTTGAGCGTATCCTCGGGACCGACGCTGAAGCCCTCAAACAATCGGCTTATGCCTATGAATCGCTCGAAGGATCGGTAGTCAAGCTCGACGACCGCTTCGAGCCGCAGCCGTTCGAGGACTATGATCCTGCCGGGATTCGTATCGAAACCCACTATATGCAGCACCGTTGTTTCATGGAGGATGGGTATATCATGGACAATGCCCCTCGCATGACCATGCCTGTGTACCTGGTACAGGGACGCTACGATATGGTCTGTCCACCAACCACCGCCTATGAACTCTCGAAGCGTTTGCCGAATAGTGAACTAATCTGGACAACTGGAGGCCATGCCGCAGAACGCGAAAGCTGGAACGTGATGCGTACACTTCTTCGACAGCTAACACGGGAAGCTGCATGAAAGTCTGTACGCTGCTGCTCATAGTACGCGGCGACAAAATACTTCTAGCCATGAAGAAACGCGGTTTCGGTGCTGGTCGCTGGAACGGTATTGGCGGTAAAGTTGAACAGGATGAAACGATTGAACAGGCCCTGGTACGGGAAAGTATCGAAGAAATAGGCGTTAAACCGCTGCAGTATACCAAAGTTGCCGTTCATGATTTTGCATTCCCAGAGGGTACAACCGACATGCAGGTGCATACCTTTGTCACTACAAACTGGGAAGGCGAGCCAGTCGAAACCGAAGAGATGGCACCGCGGTGGTTCAAGCACACAGATATTCCCTACGATGATATGTGGCAAGATGACGTCGTCTGGCTACCGCTTGTGCTACGTGGCCGCAAGCTCCACACCCGTTTCATGTTCGATGCCGACGAAGCGATGACTGCGGCCCAAATAGATATTGTTGACGAGGTAACGTAGGCTGGTATGGATGCACGACCCTTCTGGACGAAACAAACCATTGAGAAGCCGTTGTTCCCAGATATGATCTGGAGCCGCCCCGAGAATCGAGCGTTTGCCGGCAAATTGCTAATCATCGGCGGCAACCTCTATGGATTCAAGGCACCAGCGGAAGCCTACACATACGCCACAAAAGCCGGCATCGGCAGTACGAGAGTGCTTCTGCCTGACGCCCTTGAGAAGACGCTTGGCAAAGCCTTTGATGCAGCCGAATTCGCTCCCAGTACACCGAGCGGCAGCTTCAGCCAGCGCGCCCTCGGAGAGCTCCTGCCCATGGCCAACTGGGCTGACGGCGTCCTGATCGCCGACGATCTGGGGCGTAACAGCGAAACCGCCATCCTGCTCGAGAAGTTTGCCAAACATTATACTGCGCAGTTGACCATCGCTGGTGCAGCGACTGAATATTTCATTAACACGCCCAGCAATATTTTGGAGCGGCCGGATACTTTGCTTATCCTCAGCTTCGGACAATTACAAAAATTAGCAGTAGCTGCACGTAGTACCAGTGCCTTTACGTCAGACATGGACCTGCTGCGGTTTGTCGATATACTGCATGATTTTTCCACGTCGCTGCAGCTCTATCTCATCACCGAGCACCTTGGTAACGTCTTTATCGCCGTCAAAGGTCAGGTCAGTAGTACCCGCCTGAATGGTCTGGAAAGTGGCTGGCAGACAAAAGCCGCAGCCCGGGCGGCAACCTGGTGGCTACAAAATCCATCAAAACCATTTGAGGCACTAACAACAAGTATCGTGGCCGACTAGAGCTGCCGGTAGCGGTGAACTTGCCTTACAAGTCCAAAGAGCATGGCAGCTTCAGATACATCTTCCAGCAGGACGTCATCTTCAGGAACATAGCCACAGCCACCTCCATACTGGACGGCATGTTCGGCAGTATTTTTGATTATTTCATCCGCATCGACGTGGTATACCGGCGCCGCCTGGCTCATACCTGAACCAAAAGCTGGCTACGCCTACTCAATATTCAGTATATTCCTGGTACCTGTTTGTAGTGTCGCAGTTTTCGACAGCTTTTGTGTTGTATTACCTGTATGCACCGTTTGCTTTCTATCATAACTTACTAGGCTATGTTTTGTTCGCGCTGTTAATCAATACAACACCCGTCCCTGTCAGCCTCGGCCTCTACACTATAATTCGCAAATGAGATACCGAGACGTATGATAAGCGGCATCAACCGACTACAGCACTTGCACCGGCTGAGTGAGACTCGTTTGATACCTTAACCTGCCTGCGCCATACTAAAGACATGAATAAAAGACCAACCGCTCCCACCAAGAACGTCAATCTTTATTACCTGGCAAGCTTCTTCTTTTTCGTCGCCTTCCTTATCGGAGCAGCGAACGGAAATTTCGTAAACGTCATGGCCTTCCTGCCGGTTGCTATAGTGTTCGCAGCCTTGGGAACGACTCAGAAGTAACACTTTGTACCGAATTTTGGACGAACGAAAAAGACGGCCTTCGCGGCCGTCTCAGCATAAAAACATAGTTGAAGCTGCCTGGACGGTACTAGGCCCTCAATAACTTTAATGTCTTCATTACAATCTTAATAGGTTTACTAGAGTAGTACCCCTTGTACCATAATGCAGTGTCTGGCATGTATAATTTATATGATCACACTGACAAATACATTGCAGGTGGAAGGAAATATTATGGATTACCCGAAGACTGTTTCAGACATGCTCAAACTCACACATGTTCCTGTCGTTATGATTGATCAGGAGAGCATTTTTACCTATGTGAACGGAGCTTTCGAAACAGAATACGGCTGGACGGAGGAAGAGCTGCTTGGCAAACCAGTTAGCGAGATAATGCCGGTGCATATGCGCAGCGGCCACTACGTCGGTTTTGCTCGGTTCCTGACAACAGAATCAACTAATCTGCTTGGCAAGCCTCTGCCGCTTAAAGTATGTTACAAAGACGGCAGGGAAGCGTTATCAAACCACTATATTCTCGGAGAGAAAACCGAGGGGCGGTGGCGGTTCAGTGCGATCATAGATTACCCGGACAAACGATGAAACATGACAACAATCAGTCTCTTGCCGGCGAGCTGCTCGAAGTCCAGCGTACGCTCGGGTGGATGGACCTGGTTATTGGCAGCATTGGTGACGCTGTATATGTAACCGGTAAGGATTCTAGGCTGGTTTTCGCGAATCAATGCTTTTCGGATCTTGTCGGAACGCCCCGAATCTTTTTGCTCGGACAAGGGCTACAAGAAATATTCGTCACTAAGCCAGTGGCAAAAATACCCATTGAATTCAAAGATGAGGCGACCGCCACTGCTTCACATGGTTTAAACACAGGCATCTATGAATGGCGTAACCGGGAAGGCATTAAGCATGTATTCCGCATATCCAGCCAGGTACTCAAGACAACCGATCAGACAGTGTATCTTGCCCAAAACATAACCCGCGAGTACGAGCTTTCGAGGATGAAAAGCAATTTCATTGATCTCGCGTCGCACCAGCTGCGTACGCCGATGACGGCAGTAATGACCTACACCCACATGCTGCACGATGGATTTGGAGGAGAACTCACGCCCTCGCAGCAGAAGCTCTCGTCGACCATAATAGAAGCCTCAGAACGAATGGTAAAGTTAGTCAATGATCTCCTGACGATTACCCGGGCTCAAAATAATACAGCTACGATCGCAAAAACGGATGTCCTCATAGAATCGGTGTTCCAGGAGATATCTACCGAAGTCGGACCTGCCCTAGATGCTCAAGAACTGCAACTCAATGTAAGTGTTGACCCGGCCTCGCTGAGCATTGCCAGCAACAGACACATGCTCCATGAAGTTTTTTCCAACCTTGTGGTGAATGCCATCCAGTACACGCCTGCCGGCGGAAGCATTAGCCTGAAAGCCCGCCTCGTATCAGACCAGCTCTGCGTCGATGTTTCAGACACCGGCATCGGCATACCCGAAGAGTACCTGCCAAAATTGTTCACCCAGTTCTCCCGGGCAGAAAACGCCACAATCGCCTATCCGGAGGGCACTGGGCTCGGCCTCTATATGATCAAACTCCTGCTCGAAAAACTAGGCGGCACAATCGCGTGCAGTAGCAAACTACATAAGGGTACAACCTTTACGGTTACGTTACCTTATGAGCTTATAGAAGAATAAATGAATAACTTCCTCTAGTCCTCGGAGTAAGTTAGAGGTATGTAAAGGTGAATCGATCTCGGCCATAGGCCGACCCTGTCAGGGCAAGGGCGGCCCGAGCCACCGGCTCGGTCGTTCGATTCCTGCAATACCAATGAAAAAGCCGGCTATGTGACCGACTCTTTCATTGGTGGGCGAGGAGGGAATCGAACCCTCAATCCCGAAGGAACACGATTTTGAGTCGTGCGCGTATACCAGTTCCGCCACTCGCCCGATGGCAATGTGCAATAATCCTATGCTAGCGCATAGGGAATAAGGCTGTAATATACTATACTAAGGAGTAGTCAATTAGTCTAGTAATAGCCTCCATGCAAGACCCCACGCAACCAACCAGTTATAACCCGCCACTTCAGCCGCACGAGCCGGACGCTCAGACCGTGCCAAATGACAATGCAGACAGCCGCCAAGCCGCCGCTGATCTGATTCGGCGCAAGGTAGCTGCCGCTTACGGTGAAGAGCCAAGCGCACAGCAGGAAATGGCTGAAGTCAAACAACTGCAGCAGCCCGCATCGAAGCATCAAGCCTACATGCAGCAGCTCAGCCAATCAGGAAAAAGCCTGGTTGAGATTCAGCAGGCCTGGCACGAATACTACAACCAGCTACCAAACCACGAAAAATACCAAGTTTGGCAAGAATTCTATAGTGCCCAGCCAGGGAGCGGAGCGGCGACCGTCACCGCACCAACAGCTAGTCCCG